>JAQWBI010000001.1 GCA_028706475.1 Candidatus Cloacimonadota bacterium | reverse complement strand
TCTGCACTAAAAGTTAAGGTCGCAAAAAACCAAATCCTTAGTAGAGTGAAAGTGTAGAGTTTAGTGCCTAAAAAAAAGGCTTGCCCATATATACCAATGCGTTAAGATAAAATCTGCTCAAGTTGGGATAATGAAGGGAATATCCCGAAGTTCTTTGCAGTGTATAGAGTGATATTTTTGTGTTTGCGGTTCTGCAGTGCTACGGTGTTGCAGTTGGAGGGACTGCGCTCCGTTTTTGGAGTCCCGATCGTGTCGAGAGTGGCCGGAGGTCACTTCAAAAAGAAAGCAGTTACGCTGCTTATGCAGACGAGGACGTCTGAGCCACTCTACGAAAACGCTTCGCATTTCCGTGGAGACAGCGGCAATCCTCAATACCTAATAATCTGCGTAAATCTGCGAGATCTGCGTGCCATTACCCCCCCCCATGCTACCAACTCTTGGGGAGTGCTGATAGAGTGAAGGAGCTGGAATACTAAGCAATAGAATACCGGTCCCAGATGGAACCGGTATTGTGTGGAAGCCCTATTAAAAGTTTACGCCAAGAGCGCGATCCAGCAGGAAGATCTGCCATGGATTTGAGGTGGAAGGCACTTCGCTTACATTTTTGATGTTGAAGACAAATTCATATTGGGAAGTAAGGCCATCGACGCTGAAAGGCAGAATCAGGCTTACTGTTCTACCTTTGTAGCGTTGAGCTTCGCTGAAATCGATGGGGAACAGGGGACGTTTTGCCCATACACCGGTGCTGGATTGATAGACGTGGTCTTTGGAAAAGAGGTTTTCAGTGATGTTTCCTCTGCGCACGATAACGGTAGGAGTTTGAGGATTGTTGCGTTCGGAGTATTTGGTGGTGGAGACCAAAACGCCTCTGCCGATCTTATCCACATCCATATACACTGCTTCATCCCAATCTACAGTAAGGGTTTTTTCGCTTTTATTGTACAAAGTCAGTTCCCATCCGGATTCGCTGGCGCTCCAGATGCTGCGGAAGAGATCGTCTTCATAAACATAGCGGGCATTGCCCATGGTGGTATCTGCCACGGGGGCTTGATAGCGTTGGTTGATATCGCTGGCTTTGCGTACAAGAGCAAGTTCGATGTCGTATTTTACAATCATTTTTTCGGTAGATCCGGTGACTGAGCAACCGAAAATACCTAACAGAACTGCAACTAAAAGTATAAAAACAAGAGGTTTCCTCATTTCTTCTCCTTATTGAGCATATAACTAATTACAGTTTGATGTACTTATGCTTTATTGTCAACAAAAATCTACATAATTAGAACATAGCATTTACCAAATCATTCAAATCCACGTCACCGAAATATGACCGATAGGAGCAACGTTCCAGAATCTCACGCACACTTTCGTGGGTGTGGGATATGCCACTGAAGCACAATTCCAAGTCCCTGAGGTCTTTGGAACCAAAGAAATCGCCGAAAACGCGCAGGCTGGTAATGATGCCATTGGATACATCCAGATACAATTCTATGGTACCTACCTTGGTTTTGATGGCATTGGCAAGGTTGTATTGAGGACTCTTGCCATAGTTCCACTCCCAGGTTCCATACTTGCGATCCACCAATTCCTGCACTGCCTGACGGTCATCGATGGAGAGAGTGTAATCTGTAGCATCTGTATAAAGGCTGTGGACTTTGTTTCGCACCAGGGGAATAAATTCACCCAGCTTCATGACCTGCGGCAGGTGATCAATCACGTTTGTAACTCTGGAGCGAACTGATTTGACGGCCTTATCGGAAAACTTGATGGGATTTACCTTGAGCGCTTGCACAAGGGATTCCACATGGGAATTGAACAGAATGGTGCCGTGTTGCAGGGTAGTCCCGTTTTGCACCAATTTGGCATTTCCGGAAAACTTCATACCCTTGATTGTAAGATCGTTGCGCCCCTGCAAAATAGCTGGAACACCCAGCTCGTTCAAGACTTCCAGGACAGGCTTGGTATATCGTTCAAAATTGGCAGTTTCATCGTCGGTATTGCGCATGATAAAGCTAAAATTCAAGTTACCCAAATCGTGGAAAACCGTTCCGCCTCCAGTTAATCTGCGAACCACCGGTATTTCGTGATGATGTACCCATTGATAATTGATCTCGGCCATAGTGTTCTGAAATCTGCCCACTATGATGCAAGGTTCATTGATGTACAGCAGGAAACAATCTTCTGAAAAGTGGTTCAACAGATATTCTTCGAGAGCGATATTGAAGGGAGCATAATTTGAGGGGCTAAAAATACTAAGCATAGAGAATCCTTGTAGAGGAAGGGAAGATTTTTTGCGGGAATTTCAGGCTTAAAAAGCTCATGAGAGTCTGCATTACATTCATCGCTTACGTTTGAGTTTGTAGATTTTCAACAGCAAGAGGCCAAGAAGGCTGAATATGGTTACGATCTCACGGACTGAGATTATGGGATAGAACTTTGCAGTTTCATTCTTGATGAGATATATGCCTACGGGATCAGTTTTAACGCTGCCACCACCGCCGAAGCCCTCATTTTTCGGTGTTTCTTCCGGATTTTCGGAATTTTCCGGCAGGGTTTTCTTTTCTTGTTTTCGATTGGGAGATTTTCCAGCTCCCCCACCAAACATGAAAGACACGCGGGCAACCGGAACTACTGAGACATCACCTATTTTCGATGGGTTGCCGATACTGAGGTTTGCGCCCGCACCGCTTTGGATTGTGCTTTTAATTTTCGAAAAAAGACTGTCCATTTTCATCATTAACTCCTTCAGCTGTGCTGCTGATACATTCAGGGATCACGCTGTATTCTTGTCAAGGAAAAAGCCCCGGAATTTCTTCCGGGGCTGATCTTATCTGAGCTAAAGAAGCTTATTCCATTAGCATCATCTTTTTTGTGCTTTGGTAGTTACCGGTTTTCATGCGATAGAAATAAACACCAGTGGAAAGCGGGTTTCCTCTGTAGTCTTTACCATTGAATACTAAGCGGTATCTGCCCGAAGCTTGTTCTTCATTGACCAGTGTACGCACAAGCTGACCTTTCAAGTTGAAGACATCGATGCGAACCATGCCTGCATCCTTGAGGTCGTAACTGATTGTGGTCTCCGGATTGAAAGGATTCGGGTAGTTGGAGTTCAGAACTGTTACCGAAACCGCAGATACATCATCTTCCGCAGATACATGGATCAGGTTGAAGTTCACGGTCACATTCTGCCCGGCTGCCACAGTCATATTCGCAACCTCAAGAGAGAGGTAATCCGTTTTGCTGGCGGTAAGGGTATAGGTACCTGCCGGTACGGTAAGGTTATAGTATCCCTGAGAGTTCGTGGTTGCAGAAATATCGGTATTGGTGCTCACCGTAGCTCCGGGAATTCCTTGTCCGGCATTGGTTACACGTCCCTGGAAGTTACCTGTCTGTTGGTCTTTTACTATGCTGTTTGAGAAGGCAGCTGAAGACAACACCTCGGAAGTATAGACTGCTTTCACAGCCCATCTGTAACTACCGTTTGCCAGACCGTTCCAACCATCGTCTTCAAAGAAAGTATTGCTGGTTACTTCTTCGTTCAGCAAGGTCCATGTGGTTTCACTTTCCTCTGTTCCGGTTACAAGGCGCCATACCCGGTAGCCCACCAGAGCTCTGCCATTTACTTTGGTTTCAGAAGCGGGTTCCGCACTACGTAGAGCATTGTTCTGCTGTCTGAGGTTATTCTGCGGATTTGTGCTCTTTGTGCCAATTCCGGAGCCGGTGAAGGTGGTGGATACTCTTTCTACAAAGTTGCCAATGTAGATGTTGTCTATATACCACACTTCCCAAAGTCCTGCATCATCGGGCGGATCCTCGGCTTGGAAAGCCATCTGTACCTGTTGTCCGTTATAAGCGCTGATATCCACATGAATGGGGGTGCTGTAATGGTTGTTTCCCATAGGTTGGGTAGCGCCATCCCAGAGGACATCCCATGTGACTCCGTTGTCTGCCGATATCTTTACATAATAGTGATCACCCATTTGGGATCCCATATTGAGATAGGTATCGAAGGTCATATAGGCATCCGGAGGGCAGTTGAAGATATTGGTAATCAACCATTCGTCCTGATGCCCGTTATACCACGTAAGTCCGCTTTGATAGGTTCCGTCAGTAGGAACAATGGGTATTGCATCGTTGATGGTGCTATATTTGTGCCAGGTGGGAAATACACCCAAGCTATTTGCTCCACCGGTACAGGTAATGATCTGAGACCAATCTGCAGGCGGGAAGAGCTCGCCTTCGAAGCTTTCCAATATCTCCATTGCGTTCGGATCCGGAGCGCTCCACTCTATCTCTACGGAACTGCCTGACTCGCTGAGTTCAGCAACAACATCCGTGGGTGCATAGGCTATTTCGGACATGACGATCACACCCATACTATAATCTGTGGCGCCTACTTCGATGGTACCGGTAAGACTGCTGTATCCCGGAGCCGAGATTGAGTATTGGTAGTTTTCATTGGCATAGACCACAGGACCGGATGTGAATTCACCCAGAGCGTTTGTGGTAAGGCTGTATTCTGCATAACCCTGTAGTCTGATGCTGGCACCAGCGATGCCCACGGAGGTATCGCTGGCTTGAATAGTGCCGGATACCGATACTTTGGGCATGGGTTGCAAAGTGATATTTACGACCTCGGTTTCATCTTCTTCCAGTTCAAAAGGATAGTCCTGGCTGATGTATCCATATATACTGAAGCCAAGCGTGTATTCGCCAGGTAGAATATTTGGAATGAAAAATCCGCCATTCACATCTGTAGTGGTGGTGGGATTGCCGCTCAAAGTAACTTGTACTCCTTGCAGCGGTACGTTATTCTCTCCCAGAACCGTTCCAGTGATGTGCCCTACACCGCCGGGAATCACCACAAATGTGGTCTTGGGGAATTGACCGCTAAGCGTACCATCCGGAGGATTGGCAGGATCATATGTGGTACCATCGCTATTTGCATTTCGGCTACGATTAGTTCCTACCGTTTGAGTCTTGAAGTACTTTCCGCTGACCCAACTTGTGTCCATGGGTCTTTGCACCATCATCACGAGATTTCCACCGTCCAAGTGCATGTAGTATTCTGGAAATTCGAAAGTTACTACACCTTCACCGGCGGGATAACTCATCGTTCCGTCAAACACAAGAGTCAGGTTTGTGGAAGGGATATAACCTGCAGTCAGATCTGTCTGAGTAGTGGAACCAAGCCATATCTTTGCCGGTTTATCTGGATGAGCGCTGTTGAAGTTTGTGTAGAACCTTACACCGGTGATCATTCCTACGAAGCCGTTCATTTCTTCTACGGTATAGATAGTCTCAAAGAGAGAGTTGTTGTAGAAGAAGTTCAACGGGATGTATGCTTCTTGGTCTCCAGCGCCGATGGTAATATCGTTCACGCCTGTTCCGCTAAGCAAGATGGTGTGACTTTCGCGGTTGAGATTGTTCGAGCGATTTCCGATGCTGTTTTTGGCTGTAGCATTCGCATTCATGCTGCCAAACACATGGCGGGTTCCCTGATCATCGACAATGGTAATGGTTGCGGTATCATCGTTGAGTGAGTTTGGTGTATAGGTGGTCGTGAAGACTATGGCTTCTTCGTTCAGCAGATCCGTCGGTAAAGCTGGAAGATTGCTAAGTACGAAGGTAGCACTTCCGGATATCGTGATCGATTCGATACCAAGGTTGCCACCGCCAATATTTGTGATGCTGAAGTCCTGGCTGGCAGAACCGCCCAGGTTAATGTCACCAAAATTCCATTCCGTGTGACTGATACTGATCTCAGGAGTACCGGTCATCGCAAAGTCCTGAACGGTTTGTTGATCCACATTGATGGTAACAGTGTGACTAACTGGAGTATATCCGTTTTTAGTGGCTGTTACCGTGTGAGTCCCGATCGGTGCATGGGTAAAGGTGTAAATACCATTGTTGTTTGTAGTGGTATTGAACACCGTATCTTCGATCGTAATAGTAACGTTGTTGAGCGGATTACCGTTTTCGGTTACAGTACCGGTAAGGCTGCCCATGTCTTCCACATTCAGGTAGAACCTGGTATTGGCACGATTTAGAGAGAGTGAACCGGTTGTAGCTTGATCTGCCGGACTGCTGTCACTCTGATAACGCAGGCAACTGTTGAAGGAGGTAGGAGTATAGTAAACTCCAGCGTTTCTGGTGTAGCCGCCGGGAATAAGATCGGTGAGGATATCCACGATCACGTTCGAAGCACCGTCCCAGAGGAAAGGAGTGGTAAATACGTGCATATTCCAGCCGTTTTGAGGCAGGAAGTTTGGATGTTGCCATACCTGTGTGTATTCGCCGACTTCGAATGTAGTATTGAGCTCGGTTTGGGTAGTGTTCTTCAGGCGGATTCTGTAGTTCGGCATGGCTGAGCAGGTTCTAACATCCTGAACATTGAAGGCCAGGGCATAGATCATCCCGGGTACACATCCGTGAGCAATCAAATCAGCAGCAGTGTAGAGATACTGTTGACGGAAGTTCTTGTAATATGTTCCGTAAGGTGTAGGTGCAGCTGTCTCGCCATTCACTTCAGTCCCGTTACCAACCTCCACTATAAACACATCTTCGGCAGTAACGTTTACTCCCATGTCTGCAGTTCTGTCATTATCAGGATTCACGTCGCCGGCAAGGACTACCTTTCCATACAAAGTAACCAGACCTTCCACGGTAGGAGTCCAGCTAACAGGAACTTCCACGGTAGCGCCGGGAGCAACTGTAATTCCTGCTGCAGAACTCAGCTCCACATCGCTGGAATTGAACAGTTTTACCTGATATGTGCTCTGTGATGCCGTACCATTATTGTAAATACTGATGTTATAAGTAACCTCGGTATTCACCGGAGGTGTGCTGTTTCCAGTTATGTTCACAGCAGCAAGATCGTTTGCCGCGATCAGCTCCAAGCTCACATCATCAATGTAAATGGTGTGATTAGTAGCGCCCAAGCCGTGTCTGACAGCGATGAATTGACCTGCTGGAGTGTGGTTGGTGAGGTTCACCACATATTCATTCCAGTTGGATACTACGTTTAACTGCTGAGCCAGTACAAAGGTCGCCGCATCGGCAGGATTGGACATTGTACCGACATCCAGCACATAGTTTGTGCCTCCTTTTGCCATTATCCTTACGCGAAGTCCGTTCACCGGTATTTCGGTACTTACAGGAGGTGATATCAGATACAGTTGTGCGTTTGCGTCACTGGAATTTGCCATCTGCACGCAATTGGGCGTGCTATATGGAGAGGTGGTGCTGGTTCTCAGATAAGCCGAGGTGGTGGTGGCATTATATATTGTGCTCCAACCCAAGGGGAAATCAGGAACTACGGCAGTATCCCAATTCTCACTGGCAGGCAAAGTAGTAATGGTGGCATCAAAACCTTCGCCCTGAAGAGGTACTGTATGAGTAGTCCTGCCCAGGTTGTCGATAATGGTTATGGTCGCCGCGTGTTCACCTTCAGCGGTGGGAGCGTAAACGGCGCTAAAAACAAATGACTCGCCGATATTCAAAACGAGAGGCAGAGTAGGTAAGCCACTCAGCGTGAAATACTGGTCACCGGTCAGATCTATACTATTGATGGTAAGCGCACCTATACCGGTGTTTGAGACCAAGAACTCTCTGCTGGGAGCTGCTCCCACAAGTACAGTGCCAAAGTCGTGTTCAGTGGGATTGATCGTGAACACGGGACCAGTAGGAGTCTGGCGTACCTGTACATTGTCCACAAAGAGGTCGTTGTCCCCTCCGGATACGGTTGATTCACCATAGAAAGCAAAGTATTTGGTTCCGGATACTCCGGTCAAGTACAAGGTTACTTCGGTTCCAGTATGTGGAATCTGGTTGTACACATATTCACTACCGGTGTTATTCCATTCGCGCAGAGTCACGGGATTGCTCATATTTGGAGTATCGCTCATGGCTACGATGAATTTATCATCCTGCTGAGACGTAGGATCTTCGATGGGATCGCTATTGGCATAATCGGTCAATCCCAGATCAAACTTCAGCTCGTAGCCCCCATCAGGAAGTGCTACGGGAGGAGTTACCAGCCAGCCCTTGCGAGTGGTTCCATAGATATTGATCTTGGCAGCGTTGTTTCCGGTGGGCCCATTTAGCCATTCGTCTCTGTACCACTGTGTACTAGTACCATCTACAGTGGGGAATATTCCGCTCAGTTGGGTCCAGTTCAACACCGGCCAATCGCCTGTAACAGTACCAAAATCCTCGATCCAGGGGAAAGTGGATATAGTGGGATTATCCAACACGGTAAAGCTGAATACCTCACTGGCTTCGCTGGCTCCAGCATCATTGCTGGCTACAACTTTCCAGTAGTATTGAGTACTATATGTCAATGCAGTTTCCAGAGTATAGCTGGTAGTCGCAGATGTGCCAATCAATGTAGTAGGATTGGGGTTTGCATCCAGATAAATGCTATACTCATTTGGCACACCTCCGGTAAGGGCGGCTGTCCAGGAAAGAGTGGGGAAGTTGCTCACATCCACCGCTTCGTCTACAGGAGCCGTCAATATAGGCGCTCCCGGGGCTAACGAAGCTAAATCGGGACCAATCACATGATCCACATAAATACTGCCAGTTGAGGTGGCGAGAGGAGTTATGAATGCGAAATAATAGTTGTTGCCCGCTAAAGTACTAAGGTCTATGTTCACGGGATACCAAATACCTGTAGCGGCATAAGTAATGTCCCCGCCAATCTGAGTCCATTGCACTCTATCGGTGGAATAACCTACTCTCAAGACCTGCGAAGTGTTTGTAGCGCGGGTATAGAATTCGAAGCTATCGCCTGCGACAACGCTCAACATAGGAGTAGAAAGATAGTATTCAAGGGTAGTTGAAGTAAATTTGTAGGCATGAGCAACGCCATGGAACAGCGGAGTAGAAGTACTGCGAGTCCAGTTCCCGGTACTCCCGTTTGCCCATCCAACGGGCGGGAAGACAGTGCTTTCAAAGCTTTCAGCCAATTGGTTTGCCCTCAGGGTGCTGAAGCTCCACACAGGGCAGTTGGTGGCATCTCCGATAGTATTGTAGGGAACTATCTGCCAATAGTACGTAGTTTCACCCAAAAGGTCTGCAACGTCATAAATGTAGTTGAAACCGATATCTTCTACGAAAGGAGGTGGATTTGTGGTGCCAAAATACACCTTGTAGCCACTGGGAATTCCGCCACCGGAAGACCAGATCAGAGAAGCGCTATTGGATAAAATGGTGCTACCATCCGCCGGTGAAATCATGTTTGCCGGATTCGGAGGATCTGTTACTTGAACCGCTGTCATATTGAAGGTTACGTTCGAGCGATTCATGCTCAAAGTACCCGTTGCTGAAGTGCTGGCATCAATGCTATCGCTCTGATAACGCAAGGAGCTATTAAATCCTGTTTCAGTTAACTGAACGGATGCATTCTGAGCATAACTCCCTGGAATCAAGGTAGTAATGATATCAACAATGATGTTTGAAGCTCCATCCCATTGGAAGGGAGTGTTAAAAGTGTGTACATTCATACCAGCAACAGGCATAAAATCGTTCTGGAAAAATACTTCCGTGTATTCACCTACTTCGAAAGTGGTGGTCAGCTCTGTTTGCGTAGTGGTTTTAATCTTGATGGAAAAGTTCGGCATTGCCGTACAATTGTTCAAATTAATAACGTTGAAAGCAAGGGAGTTAATCGGGCCTGCTCCACCTCCAGCGTCTTCGATCTCTGAAACCCTGTACAAAAACTGTTGATGGAAGTTCTTGTAGAATGTGCCATAAGGTGTGGGAGCACCTGTTGTGGTATTGGAACCAGTGCCATCACCAATGGTTATGTTCACTTGGGCAAAAAGACCGCTGAAAGTTCCCAATGACAAGATCAGGACTATCAGCAACAACTTGTTAAGGTTCATAACGTATCTCCTTGTCTTGAATAAATAAATGACTTACTACTGATGTTAACGTGTTCAAACACAAGAACATCACGCGAATAACCACAATATAAAGCATTTGTGTTTTGGCATTATGTAAACTGAAGACAAATACTCATATTTATTATATGCCAAAAAGATGCCAATTGTAAAGATATTTTGTTCCGACCTCTCTTTTCTCCTCTTCGCCTTGTTTAATTCGCGATTATTCTATCGGCATGTGCTAATACAATTAGAATAAAGCTAAAGACACAGCCATGATCAGCATCCCGGCTATCAATCCCGTGATCGCCACATGGTGTTCGGCATACTCCTCTGCGGTGGGCAAAAGCTCATCCAAAGATATATAGACCATGATCCCCGCCACTGCAGCAAAGACCAAACCAAAGGCAGCAGCGGTGATGAAGGTCTTCAGCAATAGAAAGCCGATAAGAGCGCCCACCGGCTCTGAAAGCCCCGACAGGAAAGAATAGAAAAAGGCTTTCCTGCGGCTTTTGGTGGAGTAATAGACCGGCACGGATACCGCTATTCCTTCCGGGATATTGTGAATAGCGATTGCGATGGTGATACTGATGCCCAAAGCCGGATCTTTCACTGCTGCCATAAAGGTGGCAAGTCCCTCGGGGAAATTGTGTATCCCTATCGCCAATGCTGAAAACAGGCCCATCCGCATCAGCTTCTTCTCATCCGGTATCGCAGCTTTCTTCTGCACACAGTCCATGTACTTCATTTCATGGGGGTTTTCGTAGGACGGCACCAGAAAGTCGATAAGGGCAATAATGCCCATCCCCGCAAAGAAGGCAATAATGCTATACCATTGCGCCATTTTATCCCCATAGACTGCTGCTAGAGACTCTTGCGCCTTAGGAAAGATCTCCACAAAACTCACATAGATCATCACTCCCGCAGAGAGCCCCAGGGCTGCAGAGAGAAACTTTGGGCTGAACTTTTTGGAAGTAAATGCCATCAGGGATCCGATCCCCGTGGATAAACCTGCCAAAAGAGTCAGCCCAAAGGCAGATAGTATGTTTCCGTCCATGATCAGCGGATTTTAAGTATCTTCCCGCTCTTTGCTCCAGCTCCAGTTTTGTAGAAATAAAGCCCGGAAGGCAAGTCCCCGGCATCCCAAGACACTTGGTTCAATCCTTCTTGCAGGTTGTCCAGCTTCAGACTGCTCACTTTTTGTCCGCGCGCATTGTAGATGCTGATCCCTGAGGAGCTTCCCGCTTTCACATTGTACACATCAAAGCTAAGTATATCCGAGAAGGGATTGGGCCACGCTTTCTGCACGGTAATAGCGCTTGGTACCGCTAGTGGATCATCCGCACTCACCTCTCCCACTGTCAATTCGAAAGGTATGCGGTAGGGCTCAGCTCCAGTTGTTTCTATTACAAAGTCAAAGAAAGCTCTGCCTTCGCTGTTTGCCTGGATGTTCAGATCAAAGGTTTTGTGCCCGTTTTCGTCAACGGAGTGCGGGACAGTCATGGATCCCGGCAGACAAGCCCCCTCTTCGTCACAATAGTTTATATACCAATCTTCCGGCGCATTTAGAATCTCAACATGGATGTTCAAAGTAGCCGCCGGACCCAGGTTGAACACATGGAAATATGGTGAAAAGAAGTCGCCCGTTACTTCCGAACTCAACTTCAGGTCAAAGGGCACTGCCACCCGGATCTGATGCTCCGGTTGCGGTAGAGTGCTTACGGCTTGAAGGATGGTATTCTGCGGCATCTGCACAAAGGCCGTAGCCCACACATTAGCCAGATTCCAAGCTGGATCGGGTACAATGCTGAAATTGAAGACTTGAAAATTTCCCGCTCCGGCAATGCTGATTGGTTGGCTTTGCACCGTACGGACAATCCGGGTAAGATCTTCCGGCAGATTGTCTTCCACCAGGTAAAAGACCACTTCAGCATCGGCTATAGCGATCTCATCGTTCACCATGATTACCTTGAAAGAGTAGTTACCAGAGTTGTGGTCATAGCTTTCCACCGTCATTTTAAGGGGTGAACCCAGATAACGGAATTGATTCAGCGCTTCTCGATAGAGGCTGCCATCCATCACCGGTTCATCCGATCCATTTACCCGGATTTTTCCGTTGAAGATAACTGCAGGATAGCCCAATACTTCATAGTGCTGAAATCTGGCAGCTATCTCAGGATTGCTATATGGCCCGCTCTCGGTAAGCAAGCGCGGGATTATTATCTCTCCGGGATTCACTTCGGCTTCAATGACATCCAAACCCTGTTGAGCAAACTCACACGCCTCGCACCAACTGGCTCCGAAGTTCTCCACCATGCTGGTAGTGGGATAATATGGCGCCATCTGCGCGCTCAATAGTGCAGTTCCGGCTATTACAAACAACAATAGTGCTTTTTTCATCTTCTCTCCTAAAATCTGGTAGTAAGTTCGGCTTTGATCCCTTCAAACGGCGCTACAAACTTGCAAACGCCATTGCGACAAACCTTTCCGCCTTGTTCCTTACCCGCAAACACTACCAGGTCACTATGTGTGAAGAGCGGATACTTCAGCTCGATATTGGGATTGTATTTGCTGTCTATAGCAGTATCGAATTCTTCCCACCAACTCTGTAATCCCAACGATACGGACAGCTTGTCCAGGGCAAAATCCGCCTGAATCTGAGGCTCGTAATGCTCGGTTTCTTTTTCATTTTTCCGCTTTTCCATCACTTTGAACTCTCCCTTTATATGAACGGGCAGGCCAAACAAGCGCATATCCCCAGCCAATGTGGGATAATACTCTTTTTGCCATGCACTCAGGCCGTCATCCACCTTTTCGATCTGAGACCATGCAACCTGGTAAGAGCCCGAGCCGAGAGTCATGTCCAGCGCCACATACAGGTCGTTCATCCTTCTATCTTCAGACCTGTCCCAAGCCTCTGCATAATCTGCACTGAAATAATAGTTGTCAAACAGTGCGTATGCTGCGCGTGCCTGCCAGCCTTCTTCATCCATTCCGCTGGCCGATACATCGGCAAGTGTTTCTCCATGATAGTTTGCCAAGGGGATGTCGTTTTGCCGATAATCAAAACCCAGGTAGTTCTTGTATGCAGCACCAAACTGAAGGTCACTCACATAGTAATCCACATTTGCATAAGCGGCATGACCTTGTTGAATCAAGTCAGATTTATAGCGCTTGCTCAATGCATATTCGCCAAATCCTTCCAAAGAGCTTGTTGAATAATGCATTCTACCGCCGAATACATCCTGGTAACTGTATGTGTTCATAGGGTTCAGATTACGAAACGCCATTGCTGAGGCACCCAGACGAAGCCCCGCGAAGAGGGGATATTCAGCATCAGCACCATAAGCAATATCATAGCGGCTGGCGTTAGTTTCACTGTCTATGGCACCATAGATACCCTTCAGCTTCAAAGCGCCGTCATAACGCATCAAAAAGCTCTGTAAACGGTGATCCTCATCGAACTCCAGGTCTTTGAAACTGCGAAACACAATACCATTGCCAAAAGTCTCTTCGGTTGTGCCCACATGGATGCTGAAATTCTCACGGGAAAAGCCCGCATATAGTTCTTCCCATTCCACACTAAGGCGATTGGGATCGATCTCGTCCATCAATTGGGTTTGTTCATTGGAATACTTGGGCAGATCGCTGATGAACTTCATACCAAAGTTGAAATCACGATAGGCCAGGTTGAAACCAAACTCATCGGAGAAGTATGCGTTCAGAGAGTCTTCCGCTGTGCGATATACAAATTCCGCTTCATTGATGCCGTTTATCTGCAAGGTGTTTTGTGCCAACAGCGGTAGCATCATGGAGACAAGTATGATTACAAGCTTCCACTTCATCTATTTTTCCTCTGCTGCGTGATTTCCGCAATTTCCGCAGTGCTCTCCATTCTCTCCATGCTTATGTTCTCCATCTTCACCATGCTTGTGCTGACCATGCTCAGCCTCGTCCTTCAAGCCCAGCATGTTTCTGATGTGTCCCTCATAGACCTTTTCTGTACCTGCTTCAAAACCCACATGAGAGTAGACTATCTCGCCGGTGTTATCCAGCATAAAGCTGTGCGGAGGATTTACCACATTCATCTGTTTGGCCAGCTTTTTGTCCGGATCGAAAAGAGTAACAAACTTGAAGTTTTTGCTTTTCAGATAGCTTTTTGCCCTGGCCTGAGCTTTGGGTGCGTCGATGGAGATCATCACCACAGTGATGTCCTCATATTTCTCGGCAAGCGTATTTAGTGCAGGCATCGCTTCTTTGCAGGGTTTGCAATAGTCTGCCCAGAAATCTATGATTACGGGGCCTCTGCCCAACAGCGATTCCAAGCTGATGTCTTTACCACTCATATCCGAAAGCTTAAAATCCGGCATCTTTCCCGCAAATACCGGCATAATAATGATTAACATGGCTAAAAGGGTCAATATCTTTCTCATTTTCTTCTCCTTCATTTTGAAGATACAGTGTGGACAATCCCGCCATAAATGCGTGATTCATTAATAAATACTTGGGGGCGATATTGCGCAAATACCACCAGTTTATAATTGGAAGGCATAGGGTCTGAAGTACCCAAACTGATTGACACTCCATGTTGCATATCCCATGCGGTCAAGGGACTTCTTCCCACGGCGCGGACCACATTGTGCAAAGGATCGCCGTTCACGTTGGTCTGACTCACTTCATCGGTGATGATTACGTAATTCAGATACATATCATTAATATCCATTTCCGGGGAAGCAGTCAATATAACCTTGGCTCTGATTTCATTACTATCGTAGCTGATGTCTTGCAGTTCATACTCTATGCTCTGATCTTCATTAACCAAGTTATTCACTAAATTATCATAGAGTTGCAATTGCTCTGCTGCGCTGCCCACCACTTTACTCATACCCTGAAATACCGCAGTAGGGGCACTATAGGCACTGTAGTAGCTGGGTGTATCGTTATCTGGCACCAGTAAGGCATTGGTAATGTGATGTTCCAGATAGATAAAATTGGGGTGGGTCTGTTGCATCATGCTTAGTTTTGCCTCGGCAACAGGGCAATTTGGACAACTATCAAAGGTGAAGTATTCGGCTATTACCAGCTGTTTGGGATTATCCTGGATGCAAACCCTGTTGCCATACAATAAATATATCCCATCTTCGTACTTAGCCTGGTCACCAACGAACAGGCTATCGGCCAGGACAGTTCTGGTATCCTGTGTTAAAATCTTCAAGCGCCAATTTACCAGGCCAATTTCATAAGTTATACTATTCAGCTCCACATCGGATACCTCAAAGCTTACGCCGGGTACATCCAAGAAACTTTCAATCCACGCCAGACGCTCACCCTTGCTTACACCGTTGTGAATATAGTCTTCAGCATACAGAGCTTCCACGAGGGAGAAGTTGTCGCTGTTCAGCATGGCAAATCTGTAGTCGATAGATTGCACAAATTCTTCCAAATCATCGACGTCACCAGTAGGTAATTTGCTGAAATTGTGCTCATATCTGTCGCAAGCGCTTAGCAGAAACAACAGGGCAAAGAGGCTTATTATCGCTATCTTCAGTTTCATTTTTTGTTCCTCAATTCGGTACTTTCTTCAGGGCTTCCCGAATCATGTTTTTACTTACCAATTCCGGGAACACAATTGGTTCCTGACCCGGAATATATAGTGCGTTGAAGGGAACTCCCAAACGGTCGTGACCGGTAATCCACTCCAATAGCACAGGATCTTTTTTGGTAAAATCGCCTTTTAGTAGTACTACCTTGTTAGCGGCAAAATCTTGCATCATGTCTTCGGTGAAAAGCACTGTCTTCTCATTTGTTTTGCAATTTTTACACCACTCTGCACCAATATCCAGAAACACTGTCTTGCCTTCTGCAAGCAATTTTGCCTGCAATTCGGGACTAAAGACATACCAGCCTTCCGGGGCATGTGGCGATTGCAGCTTTTCGTCGCCGACAGGAGCCACAGTTTCTACCGCCAGATGCTCTTCCTTGATGGGCAGAAAATACCACGAAGCTGCCACAATGATTACCAGCGCCAGAATGCTGAAAATCCATTGCGTGGCGCGGCTGTATTCAAAGCGTACAAATTTGCCGTATAACCACACGGCAAAGCCAACAATAAGCAGGTATAGCACCACATTAACCAGATACGCACCGCTGGTGAGAGCGAGAGTGGTCTTGAGCATAGTATATACCAGCCACAACAGCACAAAGCCCATCAGTTCTTTGAACAGCACCATCCAATCCCCAGGTTTTGGTATTATCTTCAGTGCTTTGGGGAACATCCCGATCAGGATAAAGGGAAAGGCAAAGCCCAAACCTATCATCAGGAAAAACACCATGATCAGCGTAGGAGGAAGCTTCATGGCAAAAGGCAGCGCCGCACCCAGGAAGGGGCCTGTGCAGGATATCGCCATCAAAAAGGCAAAGATCCCGCCAAAGAAACTGCCACCATAGCCTCCCCTGGAAGTAGCTTTATTTGCCGCATTCATACCCGGTGCAGTGATCTCAAAGACTCCCAATAGTGATAGTGCAAACACAAAGACGATCGCCATCAGCGCAACCTGGAAATAAGGATTCTGGTTTTGTGTGCCCCAGCCGGCAGATTGCCCTGCAGCCTGAATACCGATGAAAATAGCAGCAAGGATGGCAAATGAGATCAGCACTCCCACAGTATATACCATCACATGTTTGAACACTTTTGATCTGTCCTTTTGCGCCTGATTCACGATCGCCATGATGCGGATAGGCAGAATTGGCAATACACAAGGCGTAATATTCAAAATCAAGCCTCCCAGGAATGCAAAGAGGAGATATTTCAGCACTTCTTGCCAGGCAATCCCTGCTTCGGGAAGGTTATCCTGAGTGGGGGAACCATCTGCTGCAGATGCATCATCCATGCTTTGAACAGCGTGATCTTCGTTTTTACCCGCTTCAGCAGCATCCTGTTCAGGCGTGGTGCCGGCCATCTGAGTTACGGAGATCGGGCCCTCTTCGATCATGTCCGGAGTGATCGGCTGAACTATCTCAAAGCGTATATTGCCTTCCTGCTCTTCCGGAGGATCACACATGCCACTATCGTAACAGAGATTGTAGCTCATCAGAGCTTTCAGGGTTTTTACTCCCGGTGTGGCAGCGGGCTTCACGGTGAATGGCAAGCTGAGCGTAACCTGCGGATAATATTTCCATTCTGTGGCAGATACTACCTTGGTGGGTTTGGGCAGGATCATTTCCCCAATCTCCAGATCCGGATGCTGAGCTTCCAGGAAAAGGTAAGGATTGTCTTTGGGATCCACACTTTGCTTGCGGTCTGCGGGAATATCCAGTTTTGCCCGGATGAACCCCTTGTCTCCCGGTTTCAGGATGTTCTCCGATATACTAAAGGTAACCGTTTGTGCCACGATCGATACACTCATCAATAGGATGAATATCAGGAGCGCTCTGCATTTAAGGCGCATCTATACCTCCATAAAAACATCTGCGTAATAAAGGTTAATTCTAAGCAGATTGCATTCCATAGCAACTGCTTTATATGTCAAGCTTTTGATTTGGACAAAGTTTAATCATATCTTTTTTTAGTGGGATGGCAGCATTATGATGTCATTCGGCTTACTGGAAGTCCAATTCATACTCTCTTGATAAAGCAGGTTTGAACCGGATATCAAGGCGTTATAAAGCAGTGCTCACTCGATGATGACCCGATGATATCTCCTTCGGCACAGCTTGAAACAAAGTGGTTACAGTGAGAGTGAGAATAAAGTGCTTTGTGCCAACCGCATAAAGTAAATCCATGTATGGATGTCTGAAAATCACCGACCGGCACAATATACAAAGTTCTTCCGCCCCCTTACTGTACCGAAGAGAACGGAGGAAACCATGCTTCATCTTTACAATTGCAAAGACTCTTTCACTTAGCAATTATGATTCTAATTGGCATTACGACAAACACGTAAACCAAAATTATTGGGATATCCCCAAGGATTTATCTGGCATCTATTGTATAATAAATCGTGGCATCATCTGTTGTGCAGACAATAGTTACACTGACCTCATCGTCGTATGTTCCACCGGCAGGAACGAAGACAGGTTCTGCTACTTCACCCGCTTCATCATTAGCGATCACTTTTACGCGGTAACTATCACCGTCTATCATTTCATCCTGCACGTAATTCCATAAAATCCGATATTGAGCGCCGTCGCTGGTCGCCGCTACAGTACCAAAATCTCCACTGAGGGATTCGGGGATTATCGCATAGCTGGCTCCGCCATCGTTTGACACCAGAAGTTGGATTTCACAGGGAAGATTGTCCGGATGAGAAAGGCGATAACTGATCAATATCACATCTCCCGATTGGGCTGCCACAACGTTCGAGACCACCGGGGCTGCAGCAAGAAGACTAAGTGTTAAGAGGGCTGTGAGGATACAAACAATTCTTTTCATTGCTTCTTCCTCACTTTATCAACACCAGCTTGGCGGTGGAGCTGTGGCTGGGGGATACCCATCTATCAAAATAGATGGTGTAAGGGATAAATCCCTATTCCATCTCGGCAAGCGGGATATTCAATTCCTCGGTTCCAGGCACTACGAAGCGGCCGTCCCGTATAATATCCGTGCTGCTGCCGTCGGCTTTCACTGCGCAGATAAAGCCCAGCATCTCGTAGGGCAGAGTGATATCTGTATGATGCATCAGATAAGCGTTTACGGGGTCATCCCTACGTTTGGCAGATTGTTCGTTATCCACTGCGATCATTTCCTTGCCATTTACAAAACTGGGATGCGGGGAATCCTCTTCATGACTGAAGCAGGTATCTCCGATGGCAAAGTGCGGACCCATCTTTTCTATGATCAGGATGGGCAAGAGAGCCATGATGTCATACTTTTTGGCCATCTGATAGGCCGCGGTATTGGTGCCAATGGCAAATTCGCCGATGGGCAGGGTTTTATGAGGCAAAAGCAGGTTTTCATACACATATTTCCTTGCTTCTTCGGGGTCATCGTAATTTGTGCAGAAATAGTCCTTTACCCAGCCGTCCTCAAAGCTGATCTCCAGGTTGAAATAGCGAAGATTGCCCAGGTAGATATCTTCCACGTGCAACACACCAGATGTGCCCTTCAAAACAGGAGAAGTAAACACTTCACCCACAGGGATATTGACGTCTGCCACGCAGTTTTCAAAGAGGGTCTCCCGGGAGGGATCTTTCAGAGGGTGCATCTGCACTTTGATATCGGTGCGGTTGTTGCCCCTGCCCTTTACATGAACGTATTGGGCAGTATCCAGCACATCGATGATCTTCTGTTGGATTCTGGCATAATGCTTGCTGTCCAGCAGGTTGATGCGCAGGGTATCGGCGAAGATCTCCGGGAATTTGTCGCCGATCTCGGTGGAAGGGAAGGCGATAATGGAAAAACTGGCTTCATCCCTTTTGTAATATGAATAATAGAGTTGCCCGCTACGAGCCTGATACTCACGCATTAGCTGCTGTTGCTCATCACTCAGCTTTAAAGTGGTGCTTTTATTCACAGGACTGAAGGGAGTCTCACCAAAGAGTTCCACGTATATGGGACCAGCTTGCTGGGCGATGATGTCTTTCATCTCTTCCATGGTGTTTTTGGCGATAGTAAGCGACTTCTCCACATAATCCCGATCCAGTAATAACGCGGAATCGTAGCGATGATCGTAAGAATATTGCCGATTCAAACCGGTACCTTGTAGCTGGGGTACCAAAGCGCTGATGCCAATTGCTTCCAATTCGTCGATGATCAGGCGTCCCAGAGCTTCCATCCCTATGGGGATCATCAGGTTTGCGTATTGCTTCTTTTTGTAATCCTTCTTGGCACGTACGAAGCCATCCACCCAGCTCTTTACCATAAATCTGGCAATAGCAGCCAGTTCTTGGGGCGGATAGGCAGCGATGAATTCCGCCATCTCCATGTCGTACTTACTAAGGTACGCACAATAGCGGTACATGTAACGAATATCGTCGAGATCAGCATCATGTACTACATTGTAGAAATAGTCGTTTTGAGGTGAAAAACGGCGCACGTACGAAGCTTGAATCTTTAGTTCATGATCTTTCATGAGCTCTTGTTTATAGATGCTCAACAGGGCATCATAATTGCTTTTATCCGGAGCTTCCAGCAAGGAAAAGAACAGATTCAGGCAGCAGCGGATGCTTACATAATCACCATCAATGCCGTTGCGACGGATAGTCCAGGCGGAGGAGAAGATGGCGCTGAGGAAGGGGCCAATCTGTGCTCCATAAAGCTTGTGTGCATAATCCGGATTCAGAATCGAATTGTCGTACCCGCTTCCCGGCTCAAAGCTGTCATACAAATCTCTGTTTAAGGCTTCCAGTTCTTTCAGAGGAGTCTTTTTCAAATGCGGATCCCGGTCAAGCATACTTACAACATCCCAGGATCTCAGGGCAATATGGCGATAGTAAGTAAAGAACTCTGCCAAGGGGGCATCAGCGGGGATGCTGACTAAGCGTAACTTCTCGATCAGCGCAATACACTCAGCTTTAGGAGCGCTGACTTTATCCATAATTTGTTGATAATCCAGAGCCATGTTTTTAATACCTCTATTTGTCTTTATTCTGTACTAATATAGCCCCAAACAGGCTATGCTGCTTGATTTCTGGAGGAAACAAATTCCATCCTGAGGAATTTGGTTAGTGTTGTTCTGCCAGGCGACGGGAAAGCACTGCCAGCGATGAGAACATATCCACATATTCCACAATGATATCCGGCGGAACAATGATCTTGTGCGGAGTGAAGTTCCAGATCGCCTTGATACCGCTGTGAACCATGATGTCGGCAATCAGTTGCGCGCTATCCGGAGGCACGGTGATGATGCCGATGCGAATCTTATCCTTTTGGGCCATAGCTGTGAAATCCAGAGCCGAATACACCGGTACTCCATGCACTTTCTTGCCGATCTTCTCGGGATCGCTGTCAAAGCCTGCGACAATACTGAGTCCGCGTTGTGAAAACTCTTGATATCCCAAGAGTGCGCTGCCCAGATGCCCCACACCCACCAAATAGCTGGTGGAGGTGTCGCTCCAATTCAATAGATCCTCAATCGCTTTTTGCAAGGGACCGATCTGATACCCGGTCTTGCTGGCACTGATGTTTGTGAAGGAGACATCTTTGCGTACCAAGGTCTGATGGATGTCTGCAAAGACGGATATCTTCGTGGCAGATACTTCCTTCAGTCCGGCTTTTTTCAAGCGTTTCAACACTTCCAGATACTGGGGCAAGCGCTTTAGAGTGGAAGTAGGTATCTTCACCATAATAATCCTCCTTACTCAAGCGGGAACATATGTATGAAACCGCTGATATTGAGGGTGGAAAGCACAGTGCCCACAATAATACCCAGGATGATGAACAGCTTGAAGTAGTCCTGAGCCTTCAACATGCTCACCATGTCGTGGTTACGGGAAAGATAGGCACTGGCTGCATAGAATTCTTCACCAATCAGAGTGTAATCGCAAGTGGTGATGAAGAAGGGAATCTGGGTAACGGCGTCAGTTGCGGCTATCTGAATGGCACCTGTCTGGTTTCCTGTTTCAGTAAGCAGCAGCGCTTCAGCATTGAAGAAGCCCATATAGAATATGGTTGCTACCTTTTCACGCACTGTGATACCGTTCACACCGGCACAGAAGGGGAATTGATCGTAGCTTACAAAGAATATGTCGTTTTGGTTGAAGGAATCCGGGCGCCCCATCTCGCTGTATGAGGTGGAGACGATCTCCTGAGCCAAAGGCAAGACCATGTAGTCGCAATGCGGATTGATCAGGCGGATATCGTATTCGGCAGTCTTTTTGGCCACCTGCGCCAGGATCATCAGGCTGGCGATAGTACACACATCTCCCAAAGTGCCCCATCCGGGTACAAACATCACGGGACGTCCCATCTCCGTGGCTCGGCCGATGGCGTTGTCCAGCTCTTGCAAGCCGGCAATCGGGCGGATAAATACTTCCTTCCGTCTGGTAATTACGATGGCATATACTACCAGGATCAAGAGTAAAACGGTTGTGAACAAAGTAAGAGTCTTGGTGCTGTCAAACCATTGGGACACCGGGTAGAACCATTCATTGCCGGCTTCATCCAGATAGATGTCCGAGATTTGGAACGCGGATTTTGTGTCGGTGGCTATCAGGCGGTATTTGTGGGAGCGTTGCGCTTTGTCGCGCCAAGAAAGCATGATCTTACGCCAGGCTTTATCGCTCTCGGCAGCGGATGCTTCGATGTAGGCGGGATGCTCTGTAATGAAGCTATACTCGCCCTTGAGATACTCCAGTTCTGCAGACATTTCTTCGTCAGCTGCTTCGGCCAGTTTTACTTCCAGCTCTTTTATCTTGCTCTCGCGGTTTGCCATCTCTTGGAGAAAAGCATCGCGACTGAGCGGTACATCAAAGTTATAGCCATTTTCCGCATCGACGGCAATCGACAACCGGGCGTCAAAGAGAAATCTGCGGCTGGTGGAATCAAAACCAGTGATGGGACTGAACACTACATCTTCAAAGGGAACCATATGATCGTAAGTTCTGGTAAGTGCATTTGCACGGATACCGTTACTGAAATCCCAGTCCAGCATGGATCTTTGTTGCACATCAAAGAAGAGCTTGCTGATGTCAACACCATTCACGAAGGTGCTTTGAGCCTGAAAGCGCTTGAAATACTCGTTGTACACCACTTCCTGGCTTACCACTTCCGGTTCCCAATCTGAGCCTTTCAGCAGCAGGACAGCGATCTCAGCATGGATGTACTTTATGTTCTTAAACTCTGGAGGGATGGGAAATTGCAGCACCTTATCCACATACTTCTCGGTGATCGTGCCGATTTCCTTGCCATCCTTGGTCTTGAAGCTAAACTTCACTTTGTCAACGGTGAAGTTCTCATTTTCCGAGATCTCGTAGTTAATCTTCAGCTTGTTGTGTTTTCTGTTTGTAAACTCAGCTAAAGTAATGTAAGCAAGCGGTTTTCCGAAAGACACCAGGATGTTGTCGCCCTTATCGTTTGCCTTGTCCATCACTGTAAAAGCAGGTAGCGCAGCCAGATCACTCCGGTTCAGGTGCCGATAGGTATTTGCCGTCACTGCTGCCATCTGCCCGGCATAATCTATGTAGGAAAGCACCGGTACATATTGCGAGGGATCGTATCCTGAAGCATCAAAATCAACAGTGTGATAATAGACAGAGCTGGCACTCATATTGGGGATATCAAATACCTGCAAGGCACTGTTCATCCAGTCCTGAGGCAGCACTTTCGCTTCCGGCATCAAAGCCCGCGGGAACAACCATCCCTGCCAGGCGGCGATATCCGCAGATCCTGTGGGAGGCAGCCATTCAAAGTTCATATTCCCGGCATCCTGCACATAACTGGCATGGATGATGGCGCTGGCATCAGGAGGATTGTCTTCCGGAATGATGGACAATGCTTCCGCTCCGGGATACACCATACCCCGCTCGTTCACTGCCGCAACGCTATAATAATAGGTTACGCCCACCTTGGGGATGGCATAGATGCCGTCCATCTGGGTCATTTTCAAGCCGGCAAAGCTTTTATCGTCTTTCAGGATAGTCCGCGAACTTTTATGCAAGTGAGAGGCTTTGGTGATTGCAAGCAGATTGTAACGATCAACCACCTTAGCCAAGAGCTCTGGAATCAGCGGAAACTTGTCGTACAGGGGACTATCTTCTGGTTGATCCTTTTCTTTCTTGAGGCGCATCGGCGAGGTCTCAAACTCTGCCAATGGTTGATCGCCTGTATCGTAATAGTATAAATAGGGTGCCAATACACCCAGCTTGGGATCCACTTCCAGATAGGTGAGCAAAAACAACGAATCGGGACTAACTCCGCGGTAGATGTTGTATTTAATCACTCTGTGTTCTTTGGAAAGAGGCTTCCACTTCAAGATAATACCGCTACCATCGTCATCAGGCAGATCCGATACGCTAAACTCCGCTATGTTTCCGCTAAGTGCGGGAGCGGCAAATAGTACGGTGACGCCCCAGAGGAGCAACACCATGATGGTCATATAAAGAGCTTTTTTCATCATATCCCCAAAACGGGTATTCTATCTTCGGGTTTCCCCGGTTTGCTGTCACAAAGAAAGACCCGGCGCAGCATACCACTGCGCCAGGCTGCCTTCAATATTACTTGAGGATACCAAAAACGTCGTTGACCAGGAATTGGATACGCCCGATCAAGAGTGATATACGAGCCATAACGGTTAGTCCGAATGAGGCTCCGAAACCGATCATCATGTACCATTTTCCTACATTCACAAACTTGCCATAGGCTCCGCTGTGAGCTTTGGAAAAGAAGAAGTACAAAAGCACTGCGATAGTACCGATGAATATCAGGAACAGGTTTACGGATTCGATGGGAACCATGGCCTGACGCATCTGAACCAGAATGCTGGCGTGGATACCCATCGGCACGCCCATACCTACTCCCATCATGGAAAATGCGATTGGGTAACGGGATAGCCAGCCCAATTTACGCGAGAAGCGGAAGAGATACAGGATACCCATGATGGCAGGGATAATAAGCACAAACTGGTGTTTGATCACGATAGTCTGCCACACGTAGGGCACAAACACCCGATTGTAGGTATATACCAGGCCATAACCTAGAGAGATGCCCACAAGCATCTGTTCTGCAGCTTGGTAGAAGGGATTGTCTTTGTACAGGAAGGAGAAAATGCACAGAGTGAAAAAAGCTCCCACCAGATTACTGAATAATTCGAAACTCATTTCTTCCTCCTCTTAGTTCTTCGGTTGACGGGCTTTTTGGATGAAGTAACCAATATTACCCAATACTATGAAGACGATGATCATGATGTGAGCTACGCTCTGAGCGTTCATCCCGATACGCGCCACTTTGAATTTGTACAGGGTATTGCGGGTAAGGCGCTCGATCTCACGGTACATGATGTCACCCATTTGTGTGCGCATTTCCGGAGTGATCTCGGTGATATCGATGATCATTTTACCTTCTTCAACCTTGCGCATGCTATTCAGCAAAGCCATGTTTTCGGGGTACTTTGCGCTGAACGCAGCAAATTCCTCCGGAGTAAACACCGCTTTCGTCTGAGTAGTGATGAGGGAGAGTTTCTTGCTGGAGTCGTCTTCCAGAATCTCGCGTCCAAAGGGACGTCCCGGCAGTATCTTGTTGCCGTCTTCGTCCATTTTCACGCTATAATCAATCTTTGGATCGCGATAGGCGGCAAAGATATCTACCAGCTTTTCATATTCGGCAGCCCCTTTGAGACCTGCCAGCATTCCGATAAGCTGTCCGGATTGCAAATAGGGATACTCATCGGCAGCCATAACCGCAGTAACGCCTACAGCCACATTCAAGCCATATTTCGGCCGCGCGTAGGTGATCCACATACCACCCGCGGAAGAGCCGGAGAATTCGATTGCCAGGTTCATCTCGCTGTAGTTATTGATGCCTTTCATGATGGGCAGGTTTTCCAGCTTGCGTCCTTCGGCGTCTGTATTCATAGTATTGGCGATGTTGTCACCCATACCCAGCACCATTGCGAAGGCTTGAGGTTTGTAGCCAAAGTTACAGTAATCCACTCCGCTTTGGATATCGGGAAACTCCTCTTTCACGGAGTTTATGGCGTAGTCGATAATCGGCGCGCCGGCAGGGAACCATGTAAGTGTAAAGACCTTCACATTACGTTCAAAGCAGTGACGCAGGATTGCAACTTCCATGGGAAAGAGCTCCGGCATAGTGGCAGCATCGTGATAAAAGCTCATCAGGATAGCGCGGTCTTCTCTACCGGCAAAGCTATCGATCATCTGATACAGATTCTCGGTAGGAGGAGTGGTCACGTTGTCGGAGTCGTAAGGTATCATCAAGGGAATGATGATTGCCAAAGCTACAACAATGTAGATCCAGCGGCGGTCAAGCTTTTGCATTCTTTCAAAGATATTCATTTTCCTCTCCCCGGATCAATCACCGCCGCCCAGATATGAGCGTTCGATGCCTAATAAAATTTTCAGGGATGTGGCCACGGATCCCAGACCAACACCCAACATGATACCACGCTTGGAAGCGAGGTTCGGAACGTCCAAAATCCATTGTGAGATGGTGGGCAGGTGTTTGGAGATTTGTACTCCCAGCGGAACCTGAGCCAGCATCACAACGATCGCAGCCACCAAGAGTACCGTGGCTTCAGGACTACGGGCACGGAATGCCTTGTACGCTGCTGATGCCATATAGAAAGCCAACAGAGAGAACATTGTGGCACTCATCGGCATCTGTACGTTTTCGAACATCCACATAAACAAACTGCCTTTTTGGATGCCGCCAATAAAACCGGCCAGGCAGGTGATGATGAAACTGCCAAAGAAGAAATAGCTATATTGCCATTTCGGCGCTTTCATCTTGATTTTGTTGGAGTGCATCATGGTGAGAGACAGCACACCCAAAAGCATCGCGAAAGGCGACGAAGCATAAGCCCAAGGCAGATAGAACTGATTGTAAAACACTTCTTGAAGGATGTAGTGGGGGCTAAAGGCCCAAGCCACCCAGATCAGACCTCCAACAATTACGATTAGTAATGGTATTGTCTTCTTCATTGAAAACCTCGTTTATTTCTCTGGCAGCAAAGTGGTTAATCCAGTGATCCCGAAGCTGGACAATATAGCTCCAACGATCACGATGGACAAGATAAAGAACTTGAAATAGTCCTGAGCTTTCAGGGTGCCCAAAAGCATCGGTTCGCGGTTCAAATAGGCACTCGCGGCATACAACTCCTCTCCGATCAAAGTGTAGTCGCAAGTCGTGATGAAGAACGGAATCTGTGTAACTGCGTCCGTACCGGCAATCTGCACAGCACCTACTGTATTTCCAGTTTCCGTCATCAACAGCGCTTCCGCAGCAAAGTAGCCCAGGAAAAAGTTGGTTGCCATCCGCTCACGGATCATGATACCATTCACGCCTGCCACATAAGCAAATTGCACATTGGTAAGGTAGAATACATTGTTACGATCATAGGTGTCCGGACGACCCACGGCATAGTGGGCTTCTCGCACGATTTCCTGAGCGATGGGCATGATGATGTAGTCGTAACAGGGAACTATGAGCTTAGTGTCATATTCCGCAGCGCGACGTGCCACCAATCCTAAAATACCCATGGATGCGATGGTCGCCACATCAGATATGGAGCCATTACCCATGCAATACAACATTGGGCGGCCCATCTCGGTAGCGCGGCCGATGGCGTTGTCGATCTCCTGCAAACCCGCAATCGGACGTATATAGAGGTCTTTCCCGCGCTTGGCAAGGTTCACGAATACCACCACAATCCCCACAAAGAGCAAGGTAGTAAAGAGTGTCACCCATTTATTGTTGTCAAACCAGTTTGATACTGGCATGAAATACGCTGTATTAACACCATTCTCCAACGGTTCAGACTCCACAAACAGTCCCTTGCTATCGGTTTTCACCACCAGGAAACTCTGGCTGCGCATAAAGTTGTCATACGCTTTCAGAATTTGTTTGAGGCGTGAGCCATTGCTTTTGGTGTTCAGAGCATGCTGCACTGTTTCATTGTTGCTATATGTGTCCAGAATAGCTTGTTGACGCTCGATCTGAGCATTCAGCGAGGCCAATGTAGCTTCATCGGCACCTTCTTTGGCGGCTTCCAATTCTGCAATGGCGGCTTGAGCTTCCGCTATTGTCTTCTCGTGCATTTCGCGGGCTCTGCCCTCAAACAGACTGGTGCTCACCAATACTTCGTTCTTGGCATCCCACAAGAAATCCACTACATGCGACATCATCGTTACCGGCGCTTTGCGCTCTCCGGGTATCAGCTTACGGGCTGTGCGCTCCACACCCTCTGCCCCCACAATGTGCATAATCATGGAATCACCTTCGGCATAGCTGATACCCTGAACCAGTTTCTGGGCATTTGTGCCGTAAGGAACTGTTACATCCAAAGAGTTATCATAGGATGTATTCTTCATAATCAAGCGCCAGGCGGGAGAGTGCATATATTTGCGATACACCACGTTGAAGATATTGGATACATCTCTACCATTGCGATACAGCGCTTTTGCGGGCAGTAAGGCCATCATTCCGGGATTGTACTCCAAGTCTTGTTCGATCACATAATCTTCGGGTATTTCAGGCTTGCCGGTCATGGTGATCTTCGCTTTTACACCCTTCTTAAAATCGTAATCATCCGGCAGCTTCAGGATGACGCTGTCGTCCTGATAGAATTCTTTGATGGTGGCCAGTTCTGTGCCATTCTCCGGATCATAGAAGCTGAACCATATATTGCTTACTTCCTGATTCTCGGTCTTATTCAATTGATAGTTCACGCGCAGGCGAGTATTCTCTTTATTCAAAGATGTGGTCTTCACAACAAAGATGATGGGATGATCCCACACCACGGACAGGCGATCGCCCTTATCGTTGGGTTTATCTTCCACCCAGAAGTCAGTGCGGGGAGGAAGGGCATCGCTATTCAACAGGCGAGGCTGTGATAGCGGGGAGAACGATGAAGCACCGTATGCATCGATGAGTTCCAATACGAAGGTGGAGCCATTGAATCCGGCGATACCTTCGCCCACTTCCACTTTGGTGTAGTTTGGTAAAGCTCCGCCGCCAACCGCTCCCTGGGCTACAAGGCGTCCCATTCCTTCCAGGGAAAGGATGTTTTGTCTCATCTCATCCCAGCTTTTGGGGACTATGTTATTCATTTGCCAAATGCGGTATTGAACCAAAGAACTTTTGTAGATGGGATACTCCCATTCAAAGCGCAGCTCGCCGATGTCTTGCAGTAACACACTGTGAAGAGCGGGAGATGGATCCGGACGGTTTGGAATCGGGCTTCCGGATTGCACCGGAGCATTGGGCAAGAGCCGCTGACGTTCATCAACAGCCACTACCGTATAATAGTATGTACTGCCGGGCTTCAAAAAACCCAATACTGTCTGTTGGTTTGCCTTCATACCGGCATAACTATTGATCTCTTCGGCCTCGGGATCCACCACCACTTCTTGACTACGTTTGTAGAAGTGATTGCGGTTTGAAAGAGAAATCATTTGGAAGTGATCCAGCAATGATGCGGTAAACTTCAGGTCACGAGGGGGATTCTTATATAATATGCCATTTGACGGTTGCCCCTTTTCCAATTTTAGTTTTGCGGGAAAACTCGCATCGGAAAGCTCACTGGCGGAGTTGTCATAATAATACATTACGTCTGAAGCAACGCCGCTTTTGGGATTGACCTGGATGGTTTCTAAATAGAACAATTGATCGGGTTTGATACCACGATAGACACGATATTCGATGATTCGCTTGCTGCGATCCAAGGGCTTCCAAGACAACATCAGTCCCGAACCGTCGTCTGCCGGAACATCCGACACGCTAAAATCTGCAACTACGTTCTCATCTCTGGTATCCTGCTTTTGTGCTGTTACCATCGTAAGTCCGAGGATAAAAGCAACAAGCAGGATCAGGATAAGGCGACGCTTGTCTAACCTCATACAGTTCACTCCTATTCGTACGTTAAAATTACATTTCTCACTGCCTGTCCAAATGCTATGGATGGCCTATTGTGTCAAATACTTTTTTGTAAAGCTCAAATAACGCACCTTGGTTTTCCTCAAAACTGATATCCGCTGCGTCAATTTGTCTCTCGATCTGCAGATCAGTAAATCCCCTTTACCAATATTGGCCACGTCTCTCCCTTTGCTGCATCGTCTGCCAAAGGAGATATCATCCCGTTATCATCGGGTGGGCACTGCGTTATTTCACCTTTATATCTCGTTCGGCACTGCTTGAATCGTAGAGATTGGGCTTCGGGAGAAGTTGTTATGGCAAGGTGAATACCAGCATATTCAGCGCTTCTTCAGAGGTTTCACCCCAGAAAAAGAATTTATGGCGGTACATAAAGGGAAGATAGCTTTTAAAACCTGAGTTCAAGATTACGCTGATGTGCTTGCGTGCGCCAAAGAAATACTGGAAATAGGGCAGATCCTCTTTCAAATACTCTGTGGGAGGCTGCAGAAAAGTGATGCAGGGGTCGCCTATTCTTCCCATCAAATAGCGGGAATGAGGAGTCTGAAACACCACCGCATTCTGCGAGATATACTCCAGGCTCTCTTGTTTGCTATGTACAACCTGCCAATTCAGAGGCAGGTAATTTGGATAGTAATTAAAGATGGATTCATCGATATCCTTGATGAATTCGGGCTTTGCAGTTCGATGCACACCGCATTTTGTCAGGGAGTAAAAAGCTTCCACTTGCACCGAACCCAGTTTTGAAGTGAGCGCCATGCTTCCGATATTCTTGTAGTATGTGCAGAATTCGAACCTGAGCAGGGGATCATGCGCTCTCAGACGCTTTGCTAAAAGCATCATTTCGCTGTTCATCAGCTTTGCTACACCCTTGCCCTGAAAGTCTTTGTGTACTCGCAAGCCCTCGAACCACAATACATTATCCGGAAGCTTGCTCAGCTTCAGGCAGGCGATGACCTTACCGCGGTATTCACACACATAGAACCATGGTTCGGCTATCCAGCGATCCACAATCTGCGGCAGATAGTCAGTTCCTCCCCAGATGTGCCTGGAGATATCAATCAGCCCGGTTTTATCCTGCGGCAGGGCCAAACGAACAGTGCATTCTGAAATATTGAACATTGGCGCATGTAGTCCGAAATGCCGTGATAGGTCAAGAGAAATCCTGCTGGGAATTATCGTACCGGATGAATGAGAACGAAAAAGGCTCCCCGAAGGGAGCCTATTGTATTCATGGATAAGCTTTTCGCTTATTTCATGAGGATCATTTTCTTGGTTGAGCTGTATTTGCCAGTGGTCATCTTGTAGTAGTAAACACCGCTGGATACTGCACGACCGTTGTTATCTGTACCTTTCCAAACCACAGTGTGGTCACCGGCAGCTTTCACGTCCTTGACAAGCGTGCGTACAAGCTGGCCTTTCACGTTGTAGATGTCGATGTTTACGGGACCGTCGTTCATCACGCTGAAGGAGATGGTGGTCTCGGGGTTGAAGGGGTTCGGATAGTTGCCATTGAGGGCGTTTTTATGTACGGCTACCACGTCATCGGCATCACCAGAACCGGAGTATTCTACATCGTCCACGAAGAGGATGAAGGCGTCGTTTGATACGCAGTTGAGGGCGATATGGATCTGCTGACCGTAATAGCTGGCGAGATCAAAGGTATATTCAGTCCATTCAATCGGAACTTCCAGGTAAGTACCTTCACTGATGATGGTGAAGTCTTCAGGAGCTGTTCCAGTTGTGGACACACCAACTTTGATGCGTTCCAAGCCGTAATCGGGCATGTAAGTCCTTGCCCAGAATTTCAATTCACCGCCACCGGGAAGCACCGGAGTGATCATCCAGTCGTTGTTTGGAGCGGTAGTAGATGCAAAGCAGGCTACATATTTGTCTCCGGTATGAGCAGGATTATCTTCCAGCGGAGGAGTGGTGGTGGCCGGATTGAATACTATGAAGGACATCGCGGTTCCGCTATTGGGGAAGGAAATACCACTGAAACCATAGGTTGTGTATCCATCAACGTCATTCAATATCCAAGGAGCGAAGGTGGTACTGAAGTCTGCATAGCTTTCGAAGCTATCTTCAAACAAAACCTCGCTGGGAGGAAGAATGAAGTTCAGAGTAGTGATCTGGTTGGTAACAACAATCACACCATTTGTAACTACAGAAGTGTAATTCGGATGGCTGGCAACCACAGAGTGGGTTCCGGCAGGAACGGCCATACTGTAAACGCCTTGGGCGTTTGTAGTGGCAGAGTAGTTTCCGGTAGAGACAGTAGCGCCACTGATGGGTTGCTGTTGTTGATCACGTACGAAACCGGAGATGGTTCCGATCTCTGTAAGTCTTTCAATGACGTTGGAGAACGCAGTAGCGGAGAGGGCACCGCCTGTGTAAACTGCTTTTACAGCCCATCTGTACATGCCGTCAGGCAGGGTACTCCAGTCTGTGTCTTGATAAGCAGTTGTAGTAATGATATTAGAAATGGCAGCCCATTGAGCCTCATTGGATTCCTGACCTTGCAGCAGACGCCATACTTTATAACCATCCAGTGCGCGTTCTTCATTTACTTGCTCGAAGTTTGTCTTTGTAGTCAAGGGCATCAGACCACCACGGTCGGGACCGGTGTAGCCTACATAACCCTGGATGTTCCAGTTGTAGTTCAAATCGGGATTGATATCCAGAAGAGTACCCCAAACATTATTGAAATACATCATGTTGCCCAGTCCATCGGTGGCAGGACCGGCATCGCAACCGGCAGGATATCCGCTGGATACGTTGCAGTTGTAGCCAAACCACAGTTCTTCGGTTCCGCTGATGGTTACAGGGTTGTCCAACAATACGGTATTATAGGTATCAAGTACAGGAGTGAAGGGCTGTTCTACTACCAAGGTACCAGGAGTGCTAGCATCACCACCGGTCCATACCTTGAGGGTGAAGGTTCCGGGCTGAGCAGGCCATACTTTGAGGGCATGCAAGCTCATTCCAGCATAATCAGTGAGAGCGCTCGGAGGGAAGCGTACAGCTACGTCGAAGTTAGTTGAGCCACCGGTTCCGATGCTGTCATTGTTTTCACCGCTGTCATAGTGGAGCCATTCGCCACCGGCAGTACCGGGAGCCATCCATGTGAGGTTTATGTTATCGCCAGCTTCTACAGCTACTACGGCAGCTGGAGGCAGGGTGATCTCGGTAAGGACAAAGTCCACTGTGGTAGTTTGCAGTCCGGTGATGACTACACCATCCTGAGTAAAGGATTGATATCCTGTCTTGGAGGCAGTCACATTGTAAGTACCAGCATAGACCTGGAAGCTGTATTCACCTGTAGCGTCTGTGACTCCGCTGTATTCACCGGCTGTGACAGTTGCGCCTTCAACGGCAAAACCAGTACCAAATTCGGTAACGGTGCCGTTCAGTACGCCCATCATGCCTTTGTGAAGGTCAGCAGAGAAAGCTGCAGGGGACATCACGTTGTTTGTATAAAGTGCTTTCACGGCATATTTGTAAACACCGGAAGGCAGGGGACCCCATGCGTTGTCTGTATAGCTAGTAGGGGTGATAGTACTTTCAGTCAGGGTATCCCAGTTGGCTTCGTTAGCTTGATCAGCTGACAGCAGGCGGTACACTTTGTAACCCTGCAGTGAGCGTTCGGTATTTCTGGGCTGAGGTGATACGATGTTCACGGGATTAGGAGTAACGATGCTGCGACGTGCATCAGCATTTTTTACCATGTCTATAACTGGAACATTCATAGCTGCAGCGCTGGAAGCAGTGCGAACCTGAATATCTCCTACGTAGAAATCATCTACGAAGAAGATAAAGGCGTCATTGGATACGCATTGCAAGCCAACATAAATCTGCTGTCCGGCATAAGCTGAGAGATCATATACGTACTCGGTCCATACAATCGGAGCTTCTACATAGGTGGTTCCGCTGATGATGGTGAAGTCTGCAGGAGCAGTTCCGGTTGTGGATACACCAACATTAAAGCGTTCCAAGCCGTAGTCGGGCATATATGTTCTGGCCCAGAATCTTACTTCTCCACCGCCCAATACCTGGGGAGTGATCATCCAGTCGTTGTTCGGAGGGGTGGTAGATGCAAAGCATGCAGCATACTTGTCACCGGTTACGGCAGGATTATCTTCCAGCGGAGGAGTGGTGGTGGCCGGATTGAATACTATGAAGGACATCGCGGTTCCGCTGTTGGGGAAGGAAATACCACTGAATCCGTAGGTGGTGGATTGATCCACGTCTACCAGTGTCCATTCGCCAAACTCAATCGAGAAATCTGCATATTCTTCAAAGCTGTCTTCGAAACCGCTGCCACCGGGTACGGGAGCTTCCCACTGCAAAGCTACAGAGGCATAATCCTCAGATTCGGTAGCTACCACACTATGTGGAGGATAAGCTACTTCGTTCACAATGATGTCACCCATGTTAACGGCAGTGCTGCCCACTTCCAGAGTACCGGTTGTAGAGGCATAGCCAATAGCTGCGGCAGTGTAGTTGTAAGTGTGGTTGGCAAACACGTTCGGGATGTTGAACATACCGTTGGCGTCTGTGGTTGCGGTGTAAGGTTCGTAACCGCTGAGAGTGATTGCAGCTTCGGCAATACCCACGGTGGGGGCGTCGCTGCCAACAATTCTTCCGCTCACGGCAACCTGAGGAAGCAGGTTCAATACGAAGTCTTGAGTACTAGTTTGATCTTCCACGATGGTTACAGTGTGACTTACGTCGATGTAACCATGCTTGGAAGCGGTAACTGTCTGAGAACCAACCGGTACGAAAGGCAGGTTGTAGCTACCATCTGCAGCAGAGGTAGCTGTAAACACTGTGCCTTCCACAGCGAGCAGTACATCAGCCAGAGGTGAGCCACCGCTGGTGACGGTTCCGCTGAGGCTGCCCATATCGTCAATAATCATGAAGAAACGAGCATTGGAGCGGTCTGAATACACGCTACCAGTTGTCGCTGTATCTGCAGAAGTAGAATCGCTCTGATAACGCAGAGAGCTGGCAAAAGGTGTAGCCGTCTGATAAACCAGCGCGTTACGGGCATAATCGCCGGGAATGAGATCGGTAACGATGTCTACCAGCAGATTGGAAGCGCCATCCCAGAAGAATGGAGTAGTGAATACATGAATGTTCCAGCCATTAACTGGCATGTATTCTGCAGATTGCCATACTTGGGTATATTCACCGGCTTCAAAGGCTGTGGTAAGAGCAGCCTGTTCGGTGTGTTTCAGGCGTATTCTGTAGTTCGGCATGGCTGTGCATTGGTCAAGGGATTGCACATTGAAGGCCAGGGAGTTGATGAGTCCGGGTGCGCCGCCGGCGGCATAAATTTCGTCCGCTGTGTACAGATACTGTTGACGGAAGTTCTTGTAGTATGTGCCGTAGGGGGAAGGTCCGGTATTGGTATTGGTCCCGGTGCCGTTTCCAAGTTCGACCACCAGCAATCCTGCTTCCATCACGTTTATGTTAAGCATGTCAGTTTCGTCGTTGGCAGGATTTTCGTCCCCTGTCATTACTACTTTACCATAAAGCTGAGTTTCACCGACAACGGTGGGGGTCCAGGGCATGGTAAAGGTAAGAGTTTCTTGGGGTTGGATAGTGGTGCCGGCTACGCTGCCGAGTTCCACGCCACCAACTTGCATGAGTTTGACGGTGTAGTTAGAAAGTGAGGTAAGGCTGTAGTTCTTCACCGAAACAGTGTAGTTCACGGTGGAGTTTACGTTTGGAGTTGTGGGGCCAGTGATACCCATTGCGTTCAAGTCTGTGATGTCCAACGCTTCCATATTGATTTGCATATTGGAGCGACCGGCAAAAGTGGTACCGGTAGTGGACTGATCAGCAGATTCAGAGTCACTCTGATAGCGCAGGGAGCTATTGTGAGAAGTTACCGTGTAGTAAACTGAGGCATTCTGTGCATAGCTACCAGTTATAAGGTCGGTAACCACTTCGATGAGCAGATTTGAAGCGCCATCCCAGTTGAATGGAGTGCTGAAAGTATGAGTATTCCATCCAACTACAGGCATGAACTCTGCGACCTGGAACACTTCTGTGTAGGTTCCAGCCTCAAAATTGCTTGATAGTGTAGTCTGTTCAGTTGTTTTGATGCGCACTCTGAAGTTGTTCATTGGTGTGCAGTTGTTCAAAGCGGCGACGTTGAAGGCGACGGAGTTGATGTTTCCAGGTCCGCCACCAATATCATTGAGCTCGTTAGAAAGCACAAGATACTGTTGCCGGTAGTTTCTGTACCATGTACCATAAGGAGCAGGGGAACCAGTTGTACTATTGGTTTGCGTCCCTTCTCCCAAGGTAACGGTTACTTGGGCAAAGATGGTGCTGCTAAGACTGAGTGTAAGTATTAACAGCAGCGTGAAAAGCAATAATCGTCTCATTGCGTTTCTCCTTTCTTAGGTTATTAGATTGGTGCTATTCATTTGTTTTATACCCTGATTTCCAGAAGTATGTAATCAATACAAAGCATTCTGTGCAATAGAAATTCCATAGCCGCAGAGATGCACCTTCGATATGTAGTCCTGGAGCAGCGTCCCTATTCAGGAAGAACAGCTCCGAAAACCTAACCACACTATAAACTCAAAGGGATATTTTCACCCCAATATTCACATATTGTTGATTCAAGAATTCTGTCAAGCAGGATTTATTGTTTGGGGACGTATTTTATCCCAATCCCTGCTCCACCGCCATCATAATCCACCATTATATCAGCATTTGGCGGTATGTCGGAAGTCAAAAGAGATTTCGCCAACAAGTCCTCCAACTCGCTCTGAATGGCTCGTTTCAACGGTCTGGCACCGAACTGTGGATCAAACCCAACATCCGCAATATGATCCACCAGTTTTTCGCTAAACTTCAAACTGAGATCCCGCTTTGCCAATCTGTCTGCCAGGATATCCAATTGCAAGCGGACAATCCTCCGAATCTGCTCTTTATCCAATCTATGGAACACAATGATGTCGTCCAGGCGGTTGAGAAATTCCGGACGGAAGTAGTCCCGCAGGATGCTCATCAACTGCGGCCTGATCTCCGCCAAATCCCCCTGATGATTGTAGATTTCCTGACTGCCGATATTGGATGTAAGGATGATCACGCTATGGCGAAAATCCACCGTGCGCCCCTTACCATCGGTCAATCTGCCATCGTCCAATATCTGCAGCAAGAGGTTGAACACATCGCCATGAGCCTTCTCGATTTCATCAAAGAGAATCACGCTATATGGGCGTCTGCGCACCGCCTCGGTGAGGTATCCTCCCTCTTCGTAACCCACATATCCGGGAGGCGCACCGATCAACCGAGCCACGGAGTGCCGCTCCATAAACTCGCTCATATCCAGCCTCAGCAATGCCTTTTCGGTATCAAATAGATAGCTGGCAAGCGTCTTGGCCAGTTCAGTCTTGCCCACTCCCGTAGGCCCCAAAAAGATGAAGGAGCCTATCGGTCTGTTCTCATCCGAAAGCCCGCTGCGACTACGCCGGATCGCATTTGCCAGGGCTTTGATACCTTCTTTTTGACCCACCACTCTCTGAGCCAATACATCTTCCAGAGACAGCAGTTTCTTCATCTCTCCGGAAGCCAGCTTGGATACGGGGATGCCTGTCCATTTGGATACTACTTCTGCCACCAATTCCTCGTCCACCTGTTCTTTCAGGAGTGTCATCTCTGTGCCTTGCTTCTTTTCACGCAATGCATTCAATTCATGTTCTTTAGCGCTCAGGCTGCCATAACGGATCTCAGCGGTTTTTTCGTAGTTTCCTTCCCGTTCTGCCTTTTCCGCTTCCATTCTCAGGTTTTCGATCTCTTCTTTGATCTGTCTGATCTGTTCTATTTGTTTTTTTTCATTTCCCCACTGCAGTTTCATGCTATTGCGCTCTTCGGAAAGTCGAGCCAGTTCTTCATTTATCTTTTCGAGCCTGGCCTTGGATGAAGCGTCCGTTTCTTTGCCCAGAGACAGCCGTTCTATCTCCAATTGCCTGATTCTGCGCTCGATCTCATCCAATTCGGAGGGCATGGAATCTATCTCCAAACGCAATCTACTGCAGGCTTCATCGATCAGATCAATGGCCTTATCCGGCAGAAAGCGATCAGAGATATAGCGATCCGAGAGGGTAGCCGCCGCTACAATCGCACTGTCCGTAATCTGAACGCCATGATGAACTTCATACTTATCTTTGATTCCGCGTAAAATGGAGATGGTATCCTCCATGCTGGGTTCTTCCACCAGAATCGGCTGAAATCTGCGTTCCAAAGCAGCGTCCTTTTCGATATACTTGCGATACTCATCGATCGTGGTAGCGCCGATGCAATGTAGTGCCCCGCGCGCCAGAGCCGGCTTCAGCATATTGGAGGCATCCACGCTGCCTTCTGCCGAGCCTGCGCCTACAACTGTGTGGATCTCGTCGATGAAGAGGATGATCTGCCCGCTGGATTTTTCCACCTCCGCCAATACCGCCTTCAAACGCTCTTCGAACTCTCCGCGGAACTTTGCTCCGGCTACCAAAGACGCCATATCAAGCTCTAGAAGATCTTTGCCCAAAAGGTTTTCCGGCACATCCCGGGTTACTATTCTGCGCGCCAATCCTTCGGCGATTGCAGTTTTACCCACACCGGGATCCCCGATCAGGATAGGATTGTTCTTGCGCCTGCGAGATAGTATCTGCATCGTGCGCCTAATCTCTTCATCCCGCCCGATAACCGGATCCAGCTTCTCCATCCGGGCCAGACGGGTCAGATTGCGGGCATACTTTTCCAAAGCCTGATATTTGGCTTCAGGATTCTGATCTGTGACCCGCTGATTGCCCCGTACCTCTTTCAGAGCTTGCAACAGCCTGTCCGAATCCAGCCCTTTTGCCGAAAGGATCCGCGCAGATTCACACTTTGTGGACAGGATGCCCAACAGAATATGCTCGCCGCTGATGTAGTCGTCCCCCAACCGATCCGCTTCCTTCTCCGCAACGTGCAGAATGTCCAAAATGGCTTGAGCCAGATACACTTGAGCGCCCTGAACTCGGGGAAGCTTGCGCAGAGCATTTTCGAGATCTACCATGATGTCGTCGGTCTTTATCTCCAGTTTGGCCAACAAGGGATGGATCAGGGCTTCCTCCTGGTCAAACATTGCCTTCAGTAAATGCAGGTCTGTGATTTCCTGATGTCCGTATTCGCCGGCCATAGTTTGGGCATTGGCGATCAGTTCTTGTGACTTTATGGTTAAACGTTGCGTATTCATAACCTTACCTCCATATGATATAGACAAGATAAGCAGAGCGTACTGTGTGTCAAGCACTTTTTTTAGCAGTCGACTTATTAGACTGCTAAAAACCCAGAGTGATACCGGAAAAGCCATGCTGCATATGGAGTTGTCAAGCTCCGAACGGACGTCAACTACATGAACTGCTGCAGTTGGTCATATGATTCGCTGGAGCCGCACAGAAATGAAGCGTAGCAGCGGAATGCTACGATACGAAAAATCCCAGTAGCATCGGAATGCTACGATGCAGGATTCGTGCTATTCATCCTCAGAGCATAAACGGAGTATAAAGGAGATATAAAGGCGTTATCCTGCAGTGCTCACTCGATGATTACCCGATGATATCTGCTTCGGTACAGCTTCAAGCAGAGGGGATCGCTCTTGGTAGGAGGTGAAAAAGGTAAATATGCGCTGTTATTTTTCCCGGTTTTCTATAGGTTTTGGGCCTCTTTCACGGGGATTTGAGTTTCTTGGGGAATAGTTTCTGTTTTTGTGGAATCTTTTATTACGCTCTCCATTCTGGGTTTTGGCACCAAAAGCTTTTTGGGGAAGGAATTTTCGGGCTTTTGACAGCGGCATGGTGGCGGTTACTTGTTTCAGAGTGGTGCGGTTCATATCGTTCTTATGAGTTTCCAGAAATTCTTCCACGGGCTCTCCGGCTTTGTTCCAGAGGTCTTTCAACAGCCAACAGATGGCTTGCTGCACCACGTGTTCTTTGTCATTCAATACAGGTTCGATGAAACGCAGAACATCCTCGGCGGGAAAGGCTTTACGCAGCCAGATGAGAGATGTGATAGCGGCTCTTCGGGTCCATTTGGAAGGGGAGTCTCTCCAGGAGCTAAAGCTTTGCAGATCTGTGAGTTCCAGTTCAAATAGTACAGGCAAAATTTTAATGCCCAGAAGGTCGGCATGAGCCCAGTTTTCCACTGCCGTATCCAGCCATTCCTTGACACGTTCGCGGATGTATGGATCCAGGCGGGGGCGGTGTTTTTTGATCAGGAATATAGCCAGAGTACCGAATTCATATTTACCGCTTTTCAAGAGGATCAAGCCAAAATCCGCCAAGTCCCTGGGGCTGAGGTCATATTCATCCAAGATCCTGTCGCGCAGAATCTTGATCTCTTCATCATCAATCCCAAAGGCATCGTATCCTTCAGAAAAATTACGCATGTTTTGGATCGCTTTCTCGGGGTTTTCGCGATCGAAGCAGAATTTCTCCACCAGTTTGTAAATCTCTTTGAATCTGTCGTTTAGCTCTTCCATTGAAGCTTCCTTAGATAAAAGAATATCCTTGAACAAGTCTTCGCCTGTGTTTTGACGAGCAAGGATTATTCCAATTGACGGTTTTGTAATGATAGTTATTCATAGCCTTTGCCTTTGCCGGTAACCAAAACATGAATGCGATTGAACATCTGCCGCAGGCGATAGACCATTTCTTTGTTTGGATTCAGTTGCGCCAGCATCTTTTTGAGGAAGGCATCCCAATTCGTAGTTTCGTGATTTGTGAAATAGCCGATATCACCAAGTACATCTTTCATATAACGATATATTTTGCCCAGTTCCTCGCCGTCTACAGCTCCGTTCTTCTTTGTCCCCCCGTCTTCCAGATTGCGCTGTTCAAAACTTTGGATTTCGTAGGTGGCAAGAGCCACGGCCTGAGCCAGATTGATGGAAGGAAAGGCTTTGTTTGCGCTGAAGTGACAGCGCAGGGGGCATAGATCGGCTTCTTCATCGGTGAGGCCAAAGGTTTCGCGGCCGAAGACAAGCCCGAGCTTGAGCTCCGGAAGTTCGTGGACATAGGCGGCCATCTGCATGGGAGACAGGTCTATAGGTTTGGTCTTTCCCAATCTGCGGGAGAAGGCTATCACACGGTCAAGATCCGTGATGGCTTCTGCCAAAGTAGGAAAGATGCGTGCGTCTTCCAAGAGGTGTTCGGAGTGCATGGCAAGGTAAAAATCATTCTTCTGCGGAACCGAGCCTACAATGCGCAGGTCTGTAAAGCAAAAGTTGTTCATGATCCTGGCGATTGCGCCCACATTCCCGGCATAGATGGGTTCCACCAGGATGATACTGATTCGGGATAGATTAGCGGGCATTTGCCTTCTTGCGCATGTGGATCACGGAGCCAAGTTTATTGCCCATACTTTGCACATTGGGATTGGGGTCTTTCTTCCAATCGGCAATGGTGCGTTGGGAAATGCTGATAAAATCGTTTCCGCGATCTTTCTTGCTCTTTTGCGTGTAGATATTGGCCAGTTTTTTCAAGGTTTGCCAGATGGTGTTGAAGCGGATTTCGTCGGCATCCAGCAGCCAGCGGCGGACATTTACGTAAGTTTGGATGGGGCGTACTCTGCCAACCTGGGTTAGGATGTGGGAGATCTTTTTCTGGACTTCTTCGCTTTCGTCATCCAAGAGGCGAGAGATGAAGGTGAGTACAAATTGGGGATTGCGGGCGGCGATGTTTTCCATGCCGTGCATGCTCATGGCGCGCTTCTTTTCGTTGTCGCTTTCAGCCCACAGCGGCATTTGTTCACGCATGGCATCGGGGAAGCGCTTCCACAATTCAAAACAGATGGTTTCGCTTTCCCAGGGAACGGATTCGTATGTTTTACCAAGGGTTGTGATGATGCGCACCGGATCATCCTGATACCTGTAGTAGAAATAAAAGAGCCCTGTGGCTCTGATGCCGTAGATATAATCTCCCAAGAGATCGCCGCAAACCTGATCCAGATTGCCGGTTCCAGTGTAAGCTGCCAGGCGTTTACCGAGTTCTTCGCGGACAAAGTAGTTCGCTGTATTTCCCACATCTGTGATTTGTTTGATAGCCAGAGCTACTTTGTCTTTGTCCATGTTGCGGAAGATTTTCTCTACCTGAGCGTCGAGTAATTTATAGTCGTCAATATTCAGACGTCCTACTTCTTTGATCATATACATTTCTCCAAGATTGGCATGTATCATGTTAATAATTAGTAAGTTAAATATAGGGCAAAAGCCCAGATGAGTAAAATAAAAGACCTTTAAAGCCTTGTAATCAGATAAGCCGTAACGAATCGCCAGTGAGGCTGTGGATTGTTATGCTACGTTGTTATTTACAAGTTCTGAATACTATGAAATCTGTCAAGAACTTTGTTGTTTACCGTCCTTTCTATGTTTATAGATATTTATACTTTAGTTCCTTCGAGGTTCTTCCCGTGTCGATTGCGAGATTTCCGGGAACATCTATAGAGATTATATATCATCGAAGATATCAGGTAGCAGACTCTGTGTGGTTTTGAAATGCACTTTTGCCACATCAGCCAACCTCCCTGAAGGATGTTGAACCAGATACTCACGTGCGGCCTTGACTGCTGAAGGTCCGGCTCCTTTGGGAAAACTGAACTTGTAGCGCCGTTCCAATACTGCCCGGGCTTCCAGAAACTGATAGCGTGCCAAAATCGAAGCTGCAGCTACTGCAATATCCCGCTCACCGGATGGTCGTTCAATCACATTCAATTGCGGTTGCTTCTTGTTTATGCGGTTCTTCACTTTCTGAGTTCGGGAAAACTGATCTACCACAGAGCCTTCTGCATCGGCGTGAGCAGCAAAAAGCTCCATGATCACTCTTTCATGCAACCATGCCAGGAGGTCATTGAGGTTCAGCTTCTGCATGCGGAAATCAGCGATCAGTTCGTTGTATTTGCTGGGTTTAAGTACGATGCAGGCGGCTTGGTTGGGGAAATTCAGGTAGATGCTTTTAGCTATTTTCACGATGCGGGGATCGTTCAAATGTTTACTATCCTGCACTCCCAAGGCTTGTAGGGCTGAAACCTGCTCTGCGCTTACATAGAAGGCAGAGGTCACCAGGGGGCCGAAATAATCGCCTTTTCCACATTCATCGCTACCGATCCAGCGATGCCAGTTGTGAAATCCGGCGAAAGCATTCTCTTCCTTTTCTCCCAATAGCAGCAGCTCAAGTTCCTGTTTCAGGCTACTGTCTTTGACTGAGCTCAATACTCTGCTGATCCCTTTCTTTTCGCTGTAATAGATGTTGATCGTTGCACAGTCGTTGCCGCGTCGCACCTTCAATTGATGTCCCCAGGCAATCTCTTGTTGCAGATAGATGTCTATCCCGCGCGTCAGAAGCATGGGTGTAAGATGGGAGAGATAACTCTGGATCTCTTTATGCATCAGCCTTGTGTGCGGAGATTACTTCTCCAACGGTATATAGCGATCCACCAGCCACCACGACGCCATTTCTACCGGCATCCCTAATGGCTGCTTTATACGCTTCCGCTACTGAGGGATATGCCGTAGCGGGGATGTGGTGTTTGGCGATCTGAGTCAATTGAGCTTCAGCGCTGGCTGCACGATCGGATTTGTTTTGCGCCACATACAGCCGTTCGGCTTGCGAGCAGAATAAGCGGATCATTTCACTGTAGTCTTTATCGGCCAGTATGGAGATGACAAAGCGCAGCTTTCTGTCTGGAAACACTTTATTCAGAGTAGCCATCAAAGCTGTGACTCCATGTACATTATGAGCACCGTCCACGATCACGGTGGGTTGAGTGGAAAGTACCTGCATACGGCCTGCCCAATTGATCTTTAGTAAAGCATTGCGGATTTTTTGCTCACAAATCTGCAGCTTGTGTTTCTCGCAATACAGGATGAAGGCAGTGATCGCCAAGCCGATGTTTGCGGCCTGGTGTTCGCCCATGAGGTTGCTCTTCAGACCCCGATAAATGTATTTACCAAACACATATTCAAAGCAGATTCCGGCGGTGTTGTCCGAGACAATCTCCACCTTCCAATCTGTGCCAAATTGATATGTGAGAGCGCCCATGGCAGTGGCTCTGTCCAGAATCACTTCCTTTGCCGGAGCTTCAATGTCTCCCAAGACCAGGGGTACGCCACTTTTTATGATCCCCGCCTTTTCCGCGGCGATAATCTGGGTGTTGCTGCCCAGAGTCTTGATGTGATCCAGCCCGATTGTACTGATGGCACTAATATCCGGAATAAAGAGATTGGTGGCGTCCAGCCTGCCTCCCAAACCTACTTCGATGATGGATAGATCGAGATTGGCTCTGGCAAAGAGGGCAAAAGCGATGGCAGTGGTGATCTCGAAGAAAGAGGCTTCCCATTTGTTGAACAGCTCTTCATACTGGTTAAATGCATCCAGAATGGGCTTGATATCCAATTCTTTCCCATCTATCCTGAAGCGCTCTGTGTAGTTGATCAGGTGTGGTGAAGTGTTCAAGCCGGTACGTTGGCCGTGAGCCAGAGCAAGAGCTTCCAGGCTGGCACAGATGCTGCCTTTGCCGTTTGTCCCAGCCACATGAAAGCCGTGCAGTTGTTTTTGGGGCTCGCCCATGTCCTTTAGTAGCCCTTCCATACGGCCCAACTCCAGCTTCACGTTTCCAGAATAGCGCTGATAGATGTGGTCTAAAAATTCTTGATATTGCATTGTACCTCGATGCTGTAATAGATTGAAGGAGGGGGTTGCTTCAGGGATCCGTCAGAGGCGGGTAGCACCGCTGAAAGAAGGATACCGGACAGCTATTAAAAACGGGGCTCTACACAGAGTAAAGCGGGCATATTGCTCCGCCCGCTTCAAAGTAAGTATATCTTAGTTTCCCTGAGTGGTGAAACCGAAGTTTTCGGGGAAAAGAATGGCACGAAGAGCAGAGATATCGGCTTTGCGTTTGGCAAAGGCATCGGGGTCTGTCTTCCAGATTTCGATGTACTTTTCCACCATCTCTTTCTTCTTTACGCCATTGGAACCGGTTTCGGAGTTGATATAATCCAGGTCGTCGATCATGTAGTTTTGCAGTTGAGTGGGCTCCATGTTTTCATAGAAGACTTTGGGAATAAAGTGCTTGGGAAATTCAGCCAGATTTGGGCAATAGACAATGACACCATAATTGTGTTTTATTTCAGTGCCGATGGTTTCTGCCACGTATTTGCCATAAACAACGTACTCTTCTTTTTGCCGGGATGTTTCGGGGCAATATGATTTAGAGCCCAGATAGTAGTTACTGTTGTCTGTAGCTTTGCGGGTAGTTCGCAAGATCGAGAGATCACCGCTGAAATCCGCATTGGTGTCTCTAATGTAGTCCGTGGTGGCAACCCAGATTTCTTTCATATTATTGATGCAATCTTCCACGTTTTGTTCTTTGTCCAAGTTGTAGAAATTCGGGATCGCCAAGACAAAGATCAAAGCGATAAAAAGAATTATGCTAAGGACGGTATATACCGAGATTCCGTGTTGGTTACGCAGCATTTTACGCTCCTATCGATTTCTAAAGATATGCTGTTTTGAACAGCCATTATTCGTCAAGCCTTTTTTCGGGATGGCAAGATTTTAGCGATGTAATTCCATGTTTCCGGGATGTCCCGGAACTTGTCCCGATAATCTCTATTGGGATCGATCTCAATCCCCTTCATACGGCGCGAAACATTGGATTCTCCCCAGTTGTATGCAGCCAGTACCAGGCTCCAGTTGCCCCGGTATTTCCCGTTCAGATAGTTCAGATACCGGGCCGAGAGATTCAGGTTGTATATGGGCAAAAAAAGCATACCCCGTTTGTGTTCGGAATTGATGTACATTGCGGTGCCCTCTTGTATCTGACCTAGACCGATGGCAGATTTTGGAGAGATGGCAAAGCTGCGAAAACTGCTTTCAGTGCTGATGAGACGATAGAATATGGCTGGATCGATCTTGTGCCACACAGCCACTCCCACCGTCATTACACGCAAGGAAACCGGATTGTAGGTTAGTATGATACCAAGCGCCAGGATTGCAATCACAACCCCCAGCAGCTTGTGTTTCTTTCGTCTTGCCATGTACCGGGTGTGCTTACTCCTTATGCTGAGAGAGTCTTTTTATAGTCGTTCAGCCTCAGGACGTGAGATACCTCTTCATTGATGATTTTGTGCAATATCTTTCTGGCTTTGGTGTTGTACAAACCGTCGTTGATGGCGTGGAAATAAAGCAGAGTATCTTTCTCGAAGGAGATGGCGTTGTTCACTATTTCCAGAAGATCTTTGGCAGAGGTTGCTTTCTTGATGGCGGAATCTTCGCTGTTGAAGATGCGGCTTTCTACTATGGTTTTCAGATACTCGGAGATCAATTCCCAATCTGCCGTGAGTTCCAGATCTTTCATGTCCGCATCACTGCGTAAAGCAAGGAAGGTCTTTTCGTGATTCAACTCTTCATCTCGAAGCTTCTCAATAAATTCTCTCGCTTTGGCTTCCAAATCCTTGCGCTTACTGGCTTCATTGTAGAATGCATAGCCGTTTTTCTCGATCTGAACGGCAAATTCGATGACTTCATTAACAGAATATGTAGGCATATTATCCTCCAAACAGTACTTTTTTACTAATATCCTTACTTAAACAGATAGCAATCTTTGTCAACCAAAAAGTGCCGTTTGACCACCCATTATCACCAATATGTATCACCAGCTGCCTTCAAAACTGACTCTATGTGTGTAGTGAAAGCAGTATCAGAACAAAAACCTTGACGGAAAGCGCCACGTCCGGATAGACTTTCTTTTATATTATTTATGAATATCCTGAACAAAAGGAAGATTATGAAAGTCCTGAAATATATTCTGATAGAATACGGCTTTTGGCTGTACAACATTGCCTGTATCGCATGGTTGATGCTGCGTCTTGGCGAGATAAGCATTCCCATAGGACTCATTCTGCTGGTTCCCGCAGCGCCGGCTCTACTTTTGGTCTCTCTGAATGCCGCTCTGGCACAGAAGATATTAGGCAAACAGAGGCTAAAGAGCTTCTGGAAGTATGAAGCCGCCTTTTCCGTGATCATCTCGATCATGATGGCCTGGGTAATAGTGGAAGTGCGTCCCCTGGATTTCTTAACCAAAGGCGCAAACACCGCATCTATCCTCAGCGGTATCTTTCGACCCAATACTGCGAATCTGGTGCCGATGCTGGCAGCCTTGGTGGAAACCATCTACCTGGCTTTGATGGCAACCATTCTGGCTATCCCATTTGCCTTTGTGCTTTCTTTCTTTGCAGCAAAGAATCTCATGTATGGCAGTCTTGCCGGCAAGATAGTATATATCTTTATTCGTACGGTTTCCACCATCTTCCGTTCCATCGAGGCCATAGTGTGGGCCATCATCTTTGTGGTATGGGTAGGCATAGGGCCTTTTGCCGGTATGCTGGCGCTGTGGATCCACTCCATCGCCGCTCTGATCAAACTCTACAGTGAACAGATCGAAAACATCGATCCCGGTCCCGTGGAAGCCATCAAAGCTACCGGTGCATCCACACTGCAGATTTGGCGTTACGCCGTAGCACCGCAGATCCTGGCGCCGTATCTGGCTTTCACCATCTACCGGTGGGACATAAACGTCCGCATGGCTACGATCGTGGGCTTTGTTGGCGGGGGCGGCATCGGTCTGGCCTTGTATCAGGAACAGCAGATGCTATCCTGGCGTAATGTTGGTCTGATAATGTGGCTAATCGCACTGGTAGTCTGGATGATGGATATATTCAGCGGTTACATACGCGAGAAACTGGTATCAAACTAAAGAAAAGGAATTAAGATGCAATTCAACCCCGTAGAACTGATCCTGAAAAAGCGCGACGGACATATATTGAGTACTGACGAGATACAATTCTTCATCCAGAGTTATCTAAAGGGCGATATCTCCGAGTATCAGATGTCTGCCATGCTGATGTGCTTCTACTTTCAAGGTGCGGTGCCCCAGGAGATTAGTGCGCTTACCCAGAGCTACATCGATAGCGGAAAACGCATTTACTTCGATAGTGCCCTGCCCGTAGCTGATAAGCATTCTACCGGCGGAGTAGGCGACAAACTAAGCCTGATGCTGGCTCCCATCGCTGCAGCTTTGGGGCTGTATGTACCCATGATCTCAGGACGCGGATTGGGGCACACCGGAGGCACACTGGACAAGCTGGAAGCCATTCCGGGATTCAACACCGAATACAGCATGGAAGACTTCAAAGCACTGGTGCTGAAACACGGTTATGCCTTGGTGGGACAGTCCGCTGCCATGGTTCCGGCAGACAAGCGTATCTATGCCTTGCGGGACGTTACCGCCACCGTTGAAAGCCCCGCCCTGATCACCGCCAGCATCATGAGCAAAAAGATCGCTGAAGGTACAAAGTATCTGGTGATTGATCTCAAGATCGGTTCTGGCGCATTCATGCCAAACCTGAAACGGGCCCGTGAACTTGCAGAGCATTTGAAATCTACTGGAGAAAGCTTTGGACAAAAGGTATCCGTGGTGTTTTCGAACATGAATTCCCCTTTGGGAGAAGCCGTGGGCAATGCTCTGGAAACCATCGAAGCCATAGAATATCTGAAAGGTAACCATCTGAACGATACTTACGAGATCACTACCGCATTGGTAGCGGAAATGCTTGTATTAGCTGGAAAAGCACAAGAACATGCCGAAGCCGAAGCGATGATTAATAAAGTGCTGAAAGACGGTAGTGCTTTGGCAAAATTCGCCGAAATCATCACTGCCCAAGGCGGAGATCCCAGAGTGTGTGAGGATTACAGCCTCTTTGACCAGGCCAAATACGAAATCCCCATCATCGCCACAGAAAGCGGATACGTTCATGAGATCGATTCCCGAGCCATCGGTTATGCGTTGGTGCGCATCAAAGCCGGCAGAATGCAGACTACGGATAGTTTGGATTATGCTGCCGGAGCCCTGCTGAAACCCAAAATCGGAGATTACGTGGAAGCCGGCAGCCGGATCGGTATGGTACACTCCAATGACGAGATTAAGGGCAAGGAAGTAGCTGAATTGATCCGTAAGGCCTATCGCTTGATGCCGGATAAGAAGGACAAAGAGAAGCTAATCTTGGATATATTGAGATAGTTTGTAGCTCCCTAAAAGAATCTCCGCTCATCAATCCCATGACCTATTGACTCGTTGAGGCACAAATGTCGTTTGCTACTGGGCCCCCAAACTCCGCAAAGGCAGATAATCTACCAAAGGATTCACAAGCTTCATTCCCCCTTTGGTTTATCTATACTTGAACCTGATATCAAGCCGTTATCATCGAGTGATCACTGCTTCATAACGGCTTGATATCAGCTTCAACACTGCATCGAACAAAGGGAAAGAGAAGGGATCAAAAGCTCCCTTCGGTCGCTGTGGCAATACGGAGATTAGCACACCAAGCTCGACATAACTCTAGTTTAGGTAGAACAGCATACAACATCAAGACACAAAAACGCCCTCCGAATAGAGGGCAAACTATACTGGCTCCGGAAGAGGGATTCGAACCCCCGACCTAGTGGTTAACAGCCACCCGCTCTACCGCTGAGCTATTCCGGAACACCGTTTGAGCAATCTCTTTTAAGCCCAATTTTTTGTCAATACTTTTTTCAGATCGTCACGCTTCACCGCACAAGCATTGCTTTTGGAACAGACAATAGTGCGTCTTCGATCATGCGGCTCGTTTACAGAGCTTGATCCGGCTGCGGAACCGATCTGGCGCTACTTGCTTCTCGCCAACCTGAAGCCCACGAAGGGATAGCCCCGGTTGGGATCTCCTTTTTCACGCCAGAGGATATTCAGATTGCGACCTTCGCTGTTCATCACGTTGCCACCGCGGATGGTCTTCTGAGTTCCGGTGGCAGGCCCATTCGGATTTACAAAAGTGGGCAATGCGCGGATGTAATTTGCATCATACCAATCCCAAACCCATTCCGATACATTACCGCTGCAATCGTAGAGGCCAAAGGCATTTGCGTCCTTTAGACCAGGTTGACGCAGCTTTCCGGCGGAGTTATCTCTATACCATGCCACGTCCTCAGGATCGTCCGAGCCACTGTAATTGAAGAGTTTACCAGCTTTGGCAGCATATTCCCATTCCGCTTCGGTAGGCAGACGGTAGCCGTTTGCGTCAAAATCGCAGGTTACCACTCTGGAAGCGCCCACACCGCGGATTTTGTAAGCTGGTGTGAGTCCTTGTTCTTCACTCAAGCCATTACAGAAAATAGCGATATCGAACCAACTGACATTGTCCACCGGCAGTTTATTGCCTACTTCGCTTACCTTTGCTGGCTTCATCAAGCGGTTCCATTCCGCCTGAGTTAGTTCGTACTTGCTGATGTAGAAGCCAGATAGCGATACATTATGGGCCTGATTGTCACTTAATCTGCCAAATCCATAGGTTCCGGGCTCTATGTAGACGAAGTTCGCTCCGGGGCGTTTGGGCTTGATTACAGGAGCAGGAGCGGGACTTTCTACGCTGGTGTCAATACTTCGACGGGGATCAATTCGGGGTTGATCATCGAACCTTTTCAGCTCTCCATAAGTGGTTTGTGCAGGACTTCGTCCTTCCCTCGGCGGAAGCTTTGCCGCTGGGGCACGCAGGCTGTCATCATCGGCAGAATCGCTCCCGAAGCTGAATCCGGTATATTGCAGTTTATCACCCTTTGCCCCAAACAGAACTGTGTAAATATTGGTGGTAAAGAGCATGGCAATGGCTATGATCACCACTATCACCAAGGCCCAAAATCCATATTCTATACGGGCACGCGGCATAGACCTTGCAGTAGAGTCCTGTCCTGTATCCAGAACCATGGTATCCTGCTGTACAACCAGTTCAGCCCCCTCCACGGGAGGTAACTTTCCGATTGCCTGTTCCAGCTCTTCCAGGCTGCCATAGCGTTGAACAATATTACGATGCAAGGCCTCAGACAGAACTTTGTTCAGGTTCACACTTACGCCCACAATGGGCATAAACTTGTTTGAGCGCAGCCTGTCTTCATCATACAGCCGTTGAATTACCGGGTTTTTAGCCAAAATCTGAGCCATGATCTTTGCCACTATGTAAACATCTTCCCTTTCGTCCACGTCTTCATAATGGATGCCGCTGGTGAGGATTATCAGTTCCCCATCTTCCTTCACCATTACTCCATTCAAGGTAAGGCTGGATATGGTGAGACCATGATTCCGCACGGCTTTCCCGATTTGGATCAGCTTCAAGCCCAGTTCTCGCACCATGTTTTCGGTGATGCGTTCCGGATTATATTTCCGCAGCTCTGCCAAAGACACTCCGTGCACATATTCCACCGCCATATATGCCGGTGAGTGGCTTTGATTTACTTCCACCACTTTGGCAATACGGGTATCTTTCAGATTGTTCAGGCGGGACAGGCGCATTTGCAGGTTCACTAGGGTATGCATATTATGAAAGCTGGATTTGTAGAAAACCTTCAATACGTATTCACGACCGTCTTTTTCGGCTATATATTTAATGCCTTCAGAATCCTTGTTCATCATGCGCAGAATCTTGTAAGAATGGAATTCATCCCCAGGATCCAGCAGAGTGAAATTGGTGTTCACTTCCTCCCTGGCTTCCTTGATATCCGGCGCTACGCTACTTACTTCAACGCTGGAGACGGCATCTAGCTCTACAGACTGATCTACCTTCTCACCGCAGTTTGGGCAAAACTTCGCCTTTTCGGGGATCTTTGTACCACAGTTTATACAGTAATGTATGATGATTTCCTCCAATTATCCTGCCGGTCAGGCTCCGGACTTCAGTACCAAGAGTCCGACCTCCCGTCCATTGATATCGATCAAGGGCAGATCACTATCTTTAGACAGTAAGATCTCGTCTGCCAAGGTTTCGCTCTTTATGAAGCCGCTATATTCTGCAATGGCGGCCTCTATTTCGCTATCCGCATAGTATTTCACCTGGATGCGGTCCATGATATCAAAGCCTTGATCCTTGCGGGAATACTGAATCTTATTGACCAGTTCACGAGCATACCCTTCCCGCAACAATTCTTCATTCAAAGATGTATCCAAAGCCACAAAGATATCCCTCATGGTAGCAAACTGATATCCTTCCCGAGGACGTATCTGAACCAGGAGGTCTTCCTCCAAAAGGCTGATCTTCTGGCCCCCCAGCTCAAATTCATAGGGCAGATTCCGGGCAAATGCCCTTAACGCAGGCCCAGCATCCACAGTCTCCAGAAAAGTAGCAATGGCTTTCATCTGCTTACCGTATTTGGGACCCATCACCTTGAACTGCGGCTTCAACTCATATTGCACAAAGTCGCTGTCTTCTTCCACATAACGGATGTGATGGATATTCACTTCTTCTTGCACCAGCGGCAGCATTTTGTCTAAAGATGCGCGCAGCTTTGCCGACACATACATCTCACCCAAAGGCTGACGTATCTTGATATTGGCTTCGCCACGAGCGGTTCTGCCCAAGGATACTACATCGATTACTGCCTGCATATCGCTTTCCAGCGCTTTATTGATGTAGCGTTTATCGCTTTTGGGATAGTCTTCCAGATGCACGCTATCCCCGGCACAAAGACTTTGGAACAGCTCTTCGGAGAGATAGGGCACAAAGGGTGCGATCAGTTTCGCGGTCTCAGCCAGTACCATATACAGTGTACGATACGCCTCCACTTTGTCCTGATCCAGCTCGAAGCTCCAGAATCTGCGTCTGCTTCTACGTACATACCAGTTCGAAAGTTCATCTATTACAAAGTCCTGTATTGCACGCACAGACTTTGTAAATTCATATATTTCAGTGTATTCCCGCACATCTGCTATCAGCGAATGCAGACGGGATATGATCCAGCGGTCTATCTCTGCCTCACGAACCCAGTCAGAAGGGTACTTTGAGGCGTCAAATCCGTCGATATTGGCATAAGTGGCATAGAATGAGTAGACGTTTTTCAGAGTGCCGACAAACTTGCTCTGAATCTCCCGGACTCCATCCACGTCAAAGCGCGTGGGAACCCAGGGCGGGCTTACTTCCAGCAAATACCAGCGGATGGCATCAGCACCATGTTCATCCATCAATTGGATGGGATCAACGCTGTTGCCGCGGGTTTTACTCATCTTCTGGCCTTTTTTATCCAGAATGAGGTCGTTCACCAGGCAGCTTTTGAAGGACGATTTCCCTTTTAGCAGAGTAGCAATGGTGAGCATGCTATAGAACCAGCCGCGGGTCTGATCTATACCTTCGGATATGAAGTCGGCGGGGAAGAGCTCAGTATCGAATCTATCTGCGTTTTCAAAGGGATAGTGCCACTGTGCAAAGGGCATGGAGCCGCTGTCGAACCAGCAATCTATCACTTCCGGAGTACGGTGCATTTTGCCCCTGCATTTATCGCAGGTCAAGAGCACTTCGTCGATGTAGGGACGGTGCAGTTCCATATCTTCGCTTACTGCTTCGCCATTGGCTTTTATTCCCCGTTCCCACAGTTCCTTGCGGGAGCCTACGGAGCTTTTGTGACCGCAATCGTCACAGACCCAGATATTCAGTGGAGTTCCCCAAAAACGATCCCGGGATAGCGCCCAGTCAACATTGTTCTCCAGCCAATCACCAAATCTTTTTTCTCCCACAAAGGACGGATACCACTTTATCTTGCGATTTTCTTCCAAGAGCTGTTCTTTAAAGAGCGTGGTGCGTATATACCAGCTTTCGCGAGCATAATAGATCAGTGGACTGTTGCAGCGCCAGCAATGCGGATAGTTGTGCTTGATCTGTTCACGGCGATAGAGGCTGCCGCTTTCTTTGAGACTACGGATGATGTCTTTATCGGCAGTCTTCACAAAAACACCGGCCCAGGGGCTTACCTGCTCGTTAAACTTACCTTCGCCATTTACTGGATTCACAAATGGCAGGTCATATTTTTGCCCCAATGAATAGTCGTCTGCACCAAAAGCCGGTGCAGTATGCACTATTCCCGTGCCGTCACTCATAGTCACATAATCCGCACAACCAATAAACCAGGCGTCCTTATTCACAGGCACAAAGCGGAAGAGCGGTTCATAACGGCGACGTTCCAGATCCTTGCCCTTCAGTCGCTTGATGACCTCATATTCGCCATCCAATACCCCAAGACGCGCTTCTGCCAGATACAAGTTTTGCTGATGATGCGTCACTAAAACATAATCTTCATCCGGATGCACTGCCAGAGCCACATTTGAGATTAGCGTCCATGGCGTGGTGGTCCAGGCCAGGTAGTATGTATTGTCTTCGTCCAAAGCTTTGAAACGCACATACACAGAGGGATCTTCCACATCCTTGTACCCTTGCGCCACTTCATGAGAAGAAAGCGGGGTACCGCAGGAAGGGCAATATGGCACAATCTTGTGTTCCTTGAAGATCAGATCGCGCTGGAAAAAGTTGTTCAATATCCACCAGACGGACTCTATATAGTTGTTGTCCAGGGTGATGTAGGGGTTATCCAGATCTATCCAATAGGCCATCAGCTCGGTCATTTTACGCCAGAGCTTTTCGTAAGCGAACACGGAATTGCGGCACTCTTTACAAAATGCTTCCAAACCGTATGCTTCGATGGCTTTTTTATCTTCCAGACCCAGCATTTTTTCTACTTCGATCTCCACGGGCAAGCCATGGGTATCCCAGCCGGCTTTGCGTTTCACTTGAAAACCGGTCATAGTTTTGTAGCGGCAGACCACGTCTTTCAAGGTTCGTGCCATGACATGGTGGATACCGGGTTTGCCATTTGCCGTAGGTGGGCCTTCATAAAATATGAACTGGGGATTGCCTTCGCGGCAATCTATGCTTTTTTGCGCGGTATTGTGCTGTGTCCAAAAGGTGCGCACCCGGGCTTCCAAATCACGGGGATTTTCTTTGAGGTCTATACTTTTATACATTGCTTAGATTTTCTTTGCTCTTCCTGTTCTTTTAGGACCCGGCACATAGGCTGTTTTGCCTACGGGATGGGCTTTTTTGTGTTCATATGCTTGTTGTGCGGGATGTTCTTCTGCGGTTTCGGTTTCAGCGTTTTCTTCAAACAGCTCGCTAAAATGCTCTTTCAATTCTTCGTGTTCGCTTACATACTGTTTCCAATCTTCCATAGCGGCATCAATGTCCACGCAGCGATGGCAAAGTATCAGCAGGTTTTGCTCAGATACTCCGATCCATCCGCGATCATAACACTCGTCACAGCGTTTTTTCTTACGATGATCCAGGGCTATTTTCTTCGCCACATCCAGGTGCTTTTCTTCCAATGTAAACATACATATCTCCTTCTTTGAGATGCCATTACTGACACAATGGCCAGCTTAACTGCGGCAATTCTGTCAGTTTGTGCCACTATTTTGGATAGCGCAAATTTGTAAAAGCTTTTTTTCGTGAGCGTAGAGATAAAGGCTTAAACTTTCTTATTGCGGCCCTTACTGCTGTTTTGCGGTTCTGGCTTTATCTTCGGCTCTGCTGTAGCTTTCTCTTCACTCTCCGCGCGTGTCACAGAGTCAAATTGCATGGGGCTATCGATAATAGATTTCTTCATCTCAACCTTCACAATAGGTTGCAAACGATGAGTTACGATAAAGAGATTTTTCTCTTTGCTGAGCGCTAGCTTCTCTTCTGCGCTCATTGCGTCGATTTCATTGAGGTTCACGATCCGATCAATCTTGCCGCTCGCCATATCCACGATCTGCACAAATTGTTGTTTCTCTGCCATGAACTCCACCTCCAGTGTGTATTTTTCGGGGAATCTTGTTACAATATCCAGTACAAAACTAAGATATTGGGTTTGATGACTACTATACCAGAATCTGAAGGCACGACATCTAGACACACGCTGGCACACCGAACATAATTCGGGCGCTATTTGACGGTGTCGTTTTACTTCGCAATGCAAGATTCTGGGTTTTTTCACAAAATAACCATCCATATATCGTCTATTCCTTGTCAAGGCTTGTTTTCGTTGGCTTTCCCGCATACATTCAGAGCACATCCGAAACCCTTCTCAAACCATTCCACGAAAATGCTTCGAATTTTTGCGGGGACCCCGGTTATCCTCAAAAAATGATGATCTGAGTGCCATTCATCCTCTCTGTACCAGGCAGTACCGAACCAGATATAAAGCCGTTATCAAGCAGTGATCACTCGATGATAACCCGATGATATCTGCTTCGGTACAGCTCTATGCAGTGGGGGAAATCGGTAAATATAGAGCGGAAAACCTCTGTGTGGGACAGGAATATTGATGGGGGGGGGGGGTAGAGAATTGTTAACGGATACCCAGTTCGCTCAGTTTACGGGATAGATTGCTCTGTTGCAAGCCCAGCGCTTCTGCGGTCTTCGATACATTCCCGTTATAGCGCTCCAATTGCTTGCTGAGGTAGCGGATCTCGAATTCCTTTTTCTTGTCCTGAAACGATGCAGTTTCGCTCCAGAACAGCGAGTCGCCCTCTGTCTTTGGGCTGCTGTCCGGGATCATGCCGCCAAGGTTTGCGGCACTCAAGAAATCCATATCGCAGAGCAGGTAGATGCGTTCCATGATGTTCTTCAATTCGCGCACATTACCGGGATAGTGATATCGCTGCATTTCGGCCAAGGCATCCGCACTGAAGCTTTTAACTTTCATGCCCAATTCGAGGGCCAGATCTTTGGCAAAGTGTTCTATCAGCAGCGGAATGTCGCTCTTTCGTTCCCTGAGGGGTGGGCTGGTGATGGGTACTACGTTTAAGCGATAGAAGAGATCTTCCCGAAAGCTGCCGTTTTGCACCATTTCGGATAGATTTTTGTTGGTTGCGGCGATTACTCTTACGTCGATTTTCCGGGTCAGATTGCTGCCCACGCGCTCAAATTCACCCTCCTGAATCACCCTCAAGATCTTGGCTTGCGCCGCCAGCTCCATATCACCAATCTCATCCAGAAACAGAGTGCCACCATCCGCCTCTTCCAGTTTTCCCTTTTTACGGGCATCAGCACCGGTGAAAGCGCCTTTTTCAAAGCCGAAGAGTTCGCTCTCGATGAGTTCCCGCGGGATTGCGGCGCAATTGAACTTTGTGAAGGCTTTGTCCGCACGGTTGCTACGCATGTGAATCAAGCGGGCAATCAGCTCTTTACCGGTGCCGCTTTCGCCCTGGATCAGGATCTTGGATGCACTGGGAGCAACCCGGTTGATGAGGCGGTTTAGCTCCTGCATCACAGGACTTTGGCCTATCATGCGCCAGCCGCGCTCGCTGTCGGCTTGCATCCGCATAACTTGCAGGGATAGCTTGTAATAATCCAAGGCTTTGGCTACGGTAATCTTGATCTTGGGCAGTGAGAGCGGTTTTTCCAGGAAGTCAAACGCGCCCAGCTTGATGGCCTTCACAGCGTCGCTGATATTGCTGTTTCCGGAGATCATGATCACGGGGATCTTCGGTGCCAGACTCTTGATCTTTTCCAGGGCGTCGATGCCGTTGCCATCGGGTAGTTTCACATCCAGCAAGACCGCATCGGGATCCTCGTCGTCGAAGGCCGCCAATCCCTGGCGGATATTGCCGAAGCTGATCACGTCGTAGCCTTCGTCCTCCAGGATTCCAGTGAGGCTGAGACGGATGTTTTTTTCGTCATCGATGATGAGGATTTTCACGCTGTGTGTTCCTCGATGATGATGGTAAACTCGCTGCCTTCACCCTTTTTGCTCTTCACTCTTAAGATAGCGCTGTTTGCTTCGCATAGTTTCTTCACCAGCGCCAGGCCGAGACCGGTGCCCTTGGTCTTTTTGCTGAAATAGGGTTCAAATATGCGTGAGAGATCGGCGGGATCGATACCGCTGCCTTCATCTTTGATGCTAAGCACCACATAGGAGTGTTCACCGTGCAGATTGATGCTGATGGGCTTGCCGTCCTCTGAGGCATCAATGGCATTTTGCAGGATGTTTGTAATCACCTGATAAAAGTGAGTTTTATCGAAAGTGATACTCAGATTGTCGTTTAGATTCAGCTCAATAGAATAGTTTTGGCAATAGGATTTCACGATCTCGCGGATTACCAGAGCGGGATTGAACTGTTCCCGATCGGGTTGACTAGCCTTGGCATAGCTGCTAAAATCCTGTGCCAATAGCCGCAGATTCTCGATTTCCTGGCTGATGATGGAAATAGTTTCTGGCAGCAGGTCTTTGACGCTGTCAGGATCGCTCTGAAAGCGTTCCTCCAGGCGTTGAACCACCAGTTGAATAGGGGTGAGCGGATTCTTGATTTCGTGGGCAAGGATGCGAGAGAGGTCTTTCCAGATCATCTCTTTTTCTGCTACCAAGAGCTTGTTTTGGATGTTTTCAAGCTCGCGGGACATCACATTGAAGCTGCTCTTGAGCTCGCGGATTTCTCGGATACCGGTATCGGGCAGATGCACGCTGAAATTGCCTTCTCGAATTTGGTCGGTTGCCATCTTTAGCTCCCGCAAGGGTTTACTGAGCCAAATGATCGCTAGGATAAAGATGGCGCTGGATGCTAACATCACCAAAAGCAGAACCACGGAGGTAACCAACCGGGAATTCCCCAAAGCAACATTCAACAGTGCTTTGGACGCATCGTATTCGCGCATGATATCCCCGGCTTTCAGTGAGTCCTCATTTGTGTAAAAACGTATCTCGCGCAGCCGTTCGCTCAATTCCATGCCTTCGATGGCCAGATGAATCTCTTCCTGTTTTGCTTGAAAGGCTGCATTCAGCAGCATCAGACCACCAATGGAGACGCTCAGAAAGAGAATTATAATAGTGGAACGGAATCCCAGTTGCTTCATATAGTTAACCTCTGTGTTGCGCTTTGTGCAGATTTACAGTGCTTTTTGCGCTTGGCTTTTTATACTTCCACAATACCATCAGATCCACATCCTTATCCGTTTTGTTAAAGCGCAATTTGGGCAATTTTGCTTCTATCCGGATGCTCACATCCCCCCAATTCTTTCGATAGGGAACACTAACGCTGAAATGAGACACTTCCTGGATGATCTCTTCCATGGATTTAGTTAATAAAGCCGTACCGCCCATGCCTTTGTCCAATTGGTACACACCTTTTGCGGTATCGAAAGTAACCGTGTGAGTGAAGCGGCTCTGCCCCAAGATACGGCTACCCTTGCGAATGCTGATCGTAAAGTGTATGGGTATGGGTGTTCCAGAACTGAAGATACTGGGAAAATCGTTGTCAAATGCGGAGACAAGCTTGCTGCTAATGAAGAGATAGCTATCGTTTTTTGCAATCTTCAAGGGTTCAAAGCGGGGATCGTTCCCTTCAAACGACGAGAACATCAAGAGCGAGAAAGCAACGATTCCCGATAGTACTTTAGCTCCCAAAGCTTCCAGCATCAGACCTGCCCGCTATAAGATCGGAATGATACGCTCCACTACGGGAGCGAGGTTGAAAGCAATGCGTAGGATACCGTTAATATAGCTCACTTTTGGGTTTTCTTTGTCTATCTCCGCATCCGGAAAGTATATCTTTCGTTCAAAGTGCCCAGTTTCAATCTCCATATTGAAATAGCTCACGGGACATGTTTTGGCAGGGAAGCTGCGCTGTCCGCTAATGCGTAAGTATTCCGGACTCAGGGAGATGGAAATCTCGTCCTTCTCCACTCCCGCCAGCTCTGCCACCACTATCCATTCGCTATCGGTAAGAAACACGTCACAGCGGGGATGCCATGCTTCATCGATGGCATCTTCTATGGCCAGGGGGTCTCCATTGATGGCATTCACTTCCCCCAGAAGCTTCAACATTTCCCGGTGTATGCCCACAAGATTGGAAAATATCCTCTCGCACATTTGATAAACCTCCTCAGATGTATCTTATCACTTTACCATTCACTCCGTTCACGGAAGAAGAAGTTATACTCGGTATTGGGCTCCATATTCACGGTAAAAGTAATTGTGTTTTTCACTTCATCCAGTGCATAACGACGTTCAGATTGCACTATGCGCGAATTTCCGGAAAGCTGGTGGACCACATTGATACTCTTGCTTTCGGTGCTGTTGTTCCTCAGGTTTACATGGATTTCACGCTCTGAAGCTCTCTGGGAGATGGTGCGCTGATTGCGTACCGAGGAGCTTGCCACCAGGTCAAAGGCTTTGCCAGTATTGATGCTGATCTCTTCATTACGGCCGGTGTGATTGATACTGTCTTCCCCTATGAACTCCATATTGCCATCGCTGTCTTCCTTGTAGATCTTGAATACACCTTTGGGAAGGGGTTTACCAAAGCCCATATCTTCGGTATTTACAAATTTGATCATGCTGTTCACACTGCTACTGAATGTCCTGAATTCATATACTGATTGAGCGGTGACATTTTGGGTGGGGTACAGTTCCAATTGCTTGGTCTGATTGTTTGCAAATGATACTTTTTGATCCAGAGTGTACATGTGAAAATCGTGGAAGGCTTTTTCCTCAAAAGCAGGTGCCGTCATACTGCCTGCGGCACTATCTTCCATCATCTCATAATTTAGCGCCCTGCTGTATTTCTGCTGTACCTGGTTCACATCTCCGGCGATCAGCTTCAGATTTATATCTTCAAATGCTTTGCCGGAGCGGTTGTTGATGGTTACCCAGCTGTTCAGATGCAGCTTTTCTTCGTCCCACACAGCATTATAGGTTACATCCCAGGAGAATCCTCCGCTGAGGTAGCTAAGCATGACCGGGAAACTTCCGGTTTTGGGAGCGATCAGATTCCAGGCCAGAGTGGGCTTAGTGTAGAAATTTGAGGGCAAGGATGCCAATTGGATCCACTGCACTTCGCCATCTGCTATTATCAGCAAGCGTCCGGAACCTTCTTCAATAATGCCCAGGCTGCTGCCGTCGTAGAATTTGAGAATCCCGCGCAGGTTGGATTGATCTTTGGTAACTGCCAGCACTTCCTGATCCAGATACTTGGCCATAATCTGATGTTTGCCGGCTAAGTCGTATTCATAGTTCTGCTCTGCCACGCGTAGACCGTCGCTTTTCACGATCACGGATGCAGGCATTATGCGGGATGTGATGTCGTCGAAGTTGTACTTCTGCAGCCCTTTTTCCAGTTCCAATTCAAATTGGGAACGGATCAGAGAAAGGTCGTCGTTGTATATGGTAATCCAATCTTCTGCAATCAAAGGCCTAGAGCAGAGGCTAATGATGATGATACTGAGAATAAGCCGGTAATTCATTTGAGGCTCCTTTTATTTGCTTACTTAAATCCCTGTATAATGTTACGATGATAACAGATTATTCCATGCTGCACAGATGTGTCAAGCAAAGAATTTGCTATCATTTCCATACTACCCGTCATTTGTGCAAATCCTGCATCAATTCTGTCTTTCAGAGCGCAGGCTCCGCTCTTTATCGAGTTGCATATCTTTCTGTTGAAGGGCATCCCGCTTGTCGAAGGTCTTTTTCCCTTTGGCCAGCGCAATGGTGAGCTTACATAGTCCTTTATCATTGATATATATCTCCAGAGGTACCAGCGTCATACCTTGCTCCTCTACTTTGGCTTTGATGCGGCGGATTTCGTGGCGGTTGAGCAAGAGACGGCGGGGGCGCTCGGCTTCATGATTGAAATAGGCAGCTTTTTCCCAAGGCGAGATGTGAAAATTCATCAACCAGCATTGCCCATCCTTGATCTTGGCAAAGCTGTCTTTGAAGTTTATCATGCCGGCGCGGATGGACTTTATCTCCGTTCCTTTCAGTGAGATTCCGGCTTCAAACCTTTGCACCACGCTATATTCGTGCAAGGCTTTACGGTTTTGGATAGCTCTCATTTATTCAACTCTTTTATTATCTTCACCTTGTATTCATTTGCGGTATGCACCAATTCTGCTTCATCCAAATTCACCAATTGGTAGTTCTTCACCACGTAGGTGCCGTCTACCATTACATCCCGCATCTGATGGGAGCCCATGGCATAGAGTAATTGGGAATAGGGATTGTAGAGCGGGCTGCTTTGCAGATTTTGAGTATCGATGATGCATAAATCTGCAGCTTTACCGATCTCCAGACTGCCCAGACTGTCTTCTTTGCCCAGAGCTTTGGCAGCTTCAATAGTGATGTGGGCGAATGCCTCCCGTGCTGGCATAAACTCCGGATCGGCAGTCAGTGTTTTGTGCAGCTTGGCAGTGGTGGAAAGCTCTTCCAGCAGATCAAGATTGTTGTTGCTGGCCACTCCGTCGCTACCCAGAGCATAGCATACTCCATGCTCGTTCATCGCTTTTAGGGGGGCAAATCCGCTGGCAAGCTTCAAATTGCTGTCTGTACATACAGCCACGGCAGAATTGCTCTTTCCCAGCCGCTTCAATTCTTCAGGGCTTAGCCACACACCGTGGGCAAACAGGCATTTGTTTTCCAGCCAACCCAGATCCGCCAGATAATCCAGAGGCCTTGTGCCATGAGTTTTCAGGCAGTCTTCCAATTCCCCCCTGGTTTCACTGAGATGAGTATGCAGCAGCCAATTGTGCTTCAGGGCAAATTCTGCAGCAGATTGCAGTAAATCTTTGGAGCAGGTATAGATGGCGTGAGGGGCAAAAGCGCAATCTGCTAACGGGAAATCCTGGCAATAGTCCTGAAGATCCAGCATCCGGGCTTCATACAAAGCCGTACCAACGTTGCTATCGCGTTCGATGATTGCGTCGGAAACGATCACTCGCATCCCGACCCGTGAACAGGCCTGCACTATCCTTTCACAGTGAAAATACATGTCATTGGTAAGACAAATCCCGTTTTTCAACATCTCTGCCGCACCGTGCAGGCTGGCGTCGTACACAAAGTCCGCATTCACCATACGTGCTTCCAAAGGCCAGATGTATTCTCCCAGCCATTTATTCAGCGCCATATCATCTGCCAAACCCCTGAAATAGGTCATGGGCAGATGGCTGTGTGCGTTTATCAGAGCGGGAATAATCAGACAATCAAAGCCGTTTTGAAGGTAATCGGCCTCGTAATCCCCGATAAGCTCCAAGGGCAGGATATCCACAATCTTTCCACCATCAATACAGATAAAGTGATCTTCCAAAACCCGAAATGAGGCATCCATGCAGAGGATCGTGCCACCTTTGATAATGTGTTCATAATGTTTTTTCATAATTGTACCTTTTGCGCTGCAGTTTCCGGTTCAAATACTCCTTTGGGGCTAATGATGCCGGTGATGTAGGCAGCTGGAGTGATGTCAAAGGCAGGATTTAGCGCTGGAGAAGCGGGATTTGCCGTGCAGACATCAGCTATGCATTTGATTTCAGATTCGTCCCTGATCTCGATGGGAATGTCTTCACCTTTCTGGCAGCCGAAATCGAAAGTACTAAGGGGGGCGGCAATGTAAAAGGGGACTTCGTGAGCTTTTGCCAAAACCGCTTTCTCGTATGTGCCAATCTTGTTTGCCACATCACCGTTTAAGCAGATGCGGTCTGCCCCGGTGATTACGATATCGATTTCATTCTTCCAAAAATAGAAACCGCTGGCACTGTCCGCAATAATGGCGTGCGGAATGCCTTCCTGTTCCAGTTCATACGCCGTTAAACGAGAACCTTGAAAGCGGGGACGTGTCTCATCCACGTACACAAAGATGCTTTTGCCCTGCTTGTGAGCCTGACGTATCACCGATAGCGCCGTGCCGTAATCCACAGTGGCCAAAGCCCCGGCGTTGCAGTGTGTAAGGATGCGATAACCGTCCTGAATCAATTCCGCACCTACATTACCCAATTCCAGGCACTCTGCTGCGCTGCGATTGGCATATTCATTGGCTGCCATAAGCGCCACATTGCGAGCATGATCTATATCCGGGATAAACTTTAGAGTGCTCTCATATACGAAATTTACGCCAATGGAGAGGTCCACTGCCGTAGGACGTGCCAAAAGCAATTCATTACGGGCACTTCTCAGATAGGTGCGAAACTTTTCCTGCGGAGCGGAGAGGGCAGCCAAAGCAAGGCCATATGCAGCGGCAGCACCGATCGCCGGAGCTCCGCGCACCGTCATATCCCGGATAGCGGTTACCACTTCCATATAGGTGCCAAATTCACGAATACAGAAGTTGAATGGCAGCCTGTTCTGATCTATAATGTTCAGGCGGTTTCGCTCGAACCATACTGAGCGGTATTCTTGTCCGTTTATTTGCATTTTGTCTCCAGTAGTCAATGTAAAAGAACAAGTCTGAATAGTAGTGCTGATTGTGTCAATGAATTGTTACATCCGGCACTTTCCATATCCCCAATCCAATGCATGCTTGTACTTGCGACTCGTCAAGACACGAAGGTCGTTTAGCTACCGGGCTACCAAACTCCAATTTGCCAGATACTTCTGCCGATAATTCAGAAGCTTCATTCCCCCTTTGGTTTATCTATACTTGAACCTGATATTATCGGGTTATCATCGAGTGAACATAGGATGATAACGGCTTGATATCAGCTTCAACACTGTATCAAACAAAGGGAAAGAGGAGGGATCAAAAGCTCCCTTCGGTCGCTGTAGCAATAGAGATTAGCGCACCAAGCTAGCCACGACACCAGATATGTGACTGTATATTAAAACAGGCTCCCAAAAACGGGAGCCTGCCATATCACGATAAGCCGAAGCTTATTTCATCATGATCATTTTTTTGGATGAGCTGTATTTACCGGCTGTCATTCTGTAGAAATATACACCGGAGCTTACAGGACGGTTGTTGTTGTCGGTTCCTTTCCAAACCACGCTGTGTTCACCAGCGGCTTTTTCTTCGTTCACCAGACGTTTCACCAATTGTCCTTTCAGGTTGTAGATTTCCACGCTTACAGGACCGGTTTCTCTTACGCTGTAGCGAATGGTGGTTTCCGGGTTGAAGGGGTTCGGGTAGTTGCCCTTCAGTTCGGTCTTCACCACAGGAGTGATTTCATCTTCTGTGGGAGATCCGTCGTCGCTATACACGCCGACATTATCCAGCAAGAAGATAAAGGCATCATTGGATACACATTGGATACCAATGAATACATTCTGTTCGTCGTAAGCCGAGAGATCAAAATAATACTCGGTCCAGTTTCCAGGAACTTGTACAGGGTCTGGGCCAGACACGAACTGGAATAGTTGCGGAATGATGGTTGCAAAGGTGGAAACACCAACTTTGAACTGTTCCATACCATATTCAGTTGTGTGGCTCTTGGCGTAGAATTTGATGCTACTGTTTGTTCCCAGAGAAATACGGTTTGTGATCAACCAGTCTTTATTTGGAGGAGTTGTAGCAGCGAAGCTGGCAGCCATCTTATCTCCCTCATAGGCATCCATTCCTTCGATTGGAGGTACGGTTGAATTTGGGTTGAAGATGATGTATGCCATGGCACTGCCGCTATTCGGGAAATCGATGTTTGTGAAACCATAAGTAGGTGAAGCATCTTGGTCCAGGGTGTTCCACCAACCGAAGGTAGTAGCGAAATCATCGTAGGTTTCAAAGGTCTCCATGAACACTTCTTCACCGAGTTCCACATTCACGTTTACATCGATGGTAACAGGAGTGGTTTCACCTGTGTTGTAAACGGCGCTCACACCATACACATAATCGCCGTTAGGCAGATCGAGATCGGTATAAGTCGTTACTTCAGGATCGTTCACACTTCCGATTTGTTCACCATTGCGATAGACTTTATAACCCATCAGAATCGCACGGGTGTCGCTTCTGGACATATCGATACGTTTTGCGGCAAGATTGCCCTCAGGCATATGCAGAGGCTCTTCATGGATGGGAGACATAGTAATGGCTTTCAGGTTTTGGTTTTGAGCTATCAAGCCTTGAATCAACCAGTTGTAAGGCAGCACAGGATCAGTAATCTGAGTCAGAGTAGTCCAGCCACCTAAGTTCATTAAATTACCCTTTCCTTCTACCACAGGGCCGTCATCGCAACCGGCAGGGTATCCGCCCTGGGTATTGATGCCATAGCCGATCCAGAGTTGCTGTCCGGCAGTAATGGTAATAGGGTTGGAGAGGATCACGGTGTTCCAATTCTCAGTCGTAACGTCAACTACCTGGCTGTGTACCAAAGTTCCGGGAGCTGTAGTGGAACCACCAGTCCAGATCTTCGCAGTGTACACAGCGTCTGCATACATTGGTACGAATTTCATTTGAACCAGAGTTCCACCCACATAGTCGGTAAGGTCACTAGCATCGAAGCGATGGGCTACATCGAAAGTAGCTGCACCGGCTGTGCCAACCATGTTACCCAGAGCAGCTTCATTGTTGCTCCAGGAGATCCAGTCACCGGTAACCGGCGGAACAGGGCTGGTCCAGGTCAGCGTCACATCATTTACATCCACGGTATAAGCCAGATCCTGAGGACCTTCGAGCTCTTCAATCGTTACTTCAAGCATATTTGAAGGTACGGATTCACCACCGGGATAAACCGCTGTAAGAGTGTAGAAATAAGTTCCAAAAGTGGGAACTGTATCCACATGGCTCAAAGCAGCAGGATCGGCGATGGTGGAAACAAGGTTTCCGTCGCGATAGAGCTTGTAAGCTGTGTGTTCACGGGTTACGGTTCTGATTTGTCCTGTCACTTGCAGATCGCCGGCGGGTCTGGGAAGCGGAGCTTCCACGATACCCTTGGAAATGCTGCCAATAGCGCGGTTGTAATCTACGTAACCCTGGATGGACCAGTTGTAATGCAGCACAGGATCAGTAATCTGAGTCAGAGTAGTCCAGCCACCGAAGTTCATCATATTACCTTTGCCTTCCACTTCAGGCCCGGCGTCACAACCGGCAGGATGACCGGTGGTGGTATCTACTCCATAACCGATCCAGAGTTGGCCGGTAGCGGGAATGGCAACGGGATTGGTAAGCTCGATGTCGTTCCATGCTGCAATCACAGGATTGGACACCACTTGAGAGTGTACCAGGGTGGTGGGAGCTGTATTTGAAGTTCCAGTCCATATTTTTATTGTATATGTGCAGCTTGCTTCGTTTGGTACAAACATGACGTTGGTGAGGGTAGAGCCATGGAGGTCTGCCAAATCTGTAGCATCATAACGATGAGCCACGTCGAATTGAGCAGCACTGTTTGTTCCAATAGCGTTTCCGATGGTCTCAGGGTCGCACCAGGTAATCCATTCTCCACTAGGAGGAGGAGTGGGAGCGTCCCAAGCCAAATGCACGTTCATACCAACGACATTTATCAAGTTCAGGTTTGAGGGCGGATAGTGATCATTCGGCAGTTCAACTGCAGAACCGCTGAGGCTGATATTGTGGGCTACACGGGCAAGGTTGTCGGTGACAACCAGAGTGGCTGCGTGTTCACCTGCTGCGGTGGGAGCATAGTTCACTGTAACAGTAAGTGTCTCATTACCGCTGATGTTTGCGGGCAGAGTGGGCAGTGTGTCCAGGTTCATCATGTTGCTTCCGCTGATGCTGATGGCATTGATGGTAAGAGTACCATCGCCTGCATTCGAAATGGTGAAATCCTGGCTGGCTGTTTCGCCTACGTTCAACTCACCAAAGTTATGCTGTGTAGGTGTGATGGCGAAGATCGGGTTATCTATGGGAGTGCCTTCATAGACGGTCACATTGTCCAGATATAAGTCGTTATCACCATTGGATACGGTGGATTCCGCGTAGAATGCGAAGTACTTGATGCCCGAGATACCGGTAAGCGGAATATCGAAATCAGCGCCGGTAGCAGGAATAGCGTCAAGGACATCGGCAGCACCGGTGTTGTTCCATTCACGCAGGATCACAGGGTTAGTCATGTCTGCACTGTCGCTCATGATCACCAGGAATCTGTCATCGGGTTGTTCGCCAATAGATTCTGAAGGATTAGCACTGTTCCAGTCGGTAAGACCCAGGCTTACGCCGAGGACATAGTTGCCATCGGGAATATTTACAGGCGGGGTAATCAGCCAACCGTAACGTGAGGTGCCATAGATGTTGATCTTGGCAGCGTTGTTCTCTGTAGAGCTGTACAACCAGTCACCACGATTCCACTGAGCATTTGTCCCGGTAGGAGTGGGGTACAAACCGCTCATCTGGTTCCATTCAACTGGTACGAAAGGATCGGCTTCTGAAGTGCCAAAATCCTCCAACCAGGGGAAGGTGGAGATGATAGGATCGTAGCAGCTACCAGTAAGATCGATTGTGATCTCTTGGTTACCAGCGGTTACTACTGCGCTTCCAGTGTGGTCACCAACTACTGTAGGCAAGTATACCACTGTGAAGGTTGCGGTTTCAGCAGCACCCAAAGCTACAGGCGTAAAGGGGGCTTCCAATGCGTAAGCAGCACCGGACACTACGACACTACCTACGTTGAGAGTTCCGGCACCATTATTTGTAATAGTGAAGCTCTTGTTATGGGTGGTGTTTATGATCTGGTTGCCAAAGTCCCAGGTAGTGGGGCTTACTGCCAGGATAGGATCAGAAGGCAGATCGCCAAATTGAATCATGATATTGGGGATTGCAGATACCAGGGTTCCGCTTACAGGTATAGCAGGATCTGGATTTGCGCTGTCGCTATAATAGCGAAGGCTACGATTGGCAGTGGTTGCTGTGTTGTAGAAATAGTGTGAATTTCCATCGTAACCGGCAGTGTTTTCGTCCACTGCTATCACCAAGTTATCTGTGTTGTTGTATGTGAAGGGAATATCAAGGATAATCTCGATCCAGCCATCAACTGCAGGAAGGGCTACGTTGCCAGCATATACTTGGGTGAGATCATCAAGAGCCTGCCAAGCTGTACTTGAAGCAAACTCGCTCGAAGAGGTATGACCCATGTAGATCACCCAGTCGTTTGAAGATACGGCTTCTTCATATCCATTCCAGTGATAATAGATCTTCTCGATACGCTGACCGGGCATATTGATCTCGGACTGCATGAAGATGCTCTGAGAATATGTGTAACCATAGAAGGCATTGATGGGCAGGTTTTGATTTACAACACCGTCGCCGATCGTTACCAGACCTTCAGGATTTCCATATGCGCTCAAGGCTACTTCCACAATGGTGCCGGTCTGCACATTGTTCACAGTCAGGGTAGCGGATACGATACCTTCTACACTGAGGGTAGCAGTAACCGGTATGATCACAGACTCTCCGTTTGCCAAAGCAGCAGGAAGGTTTGTAGCATCAATTGTGAACATTGAGGCATTGGGACCGGAGATTGTGAACTCGGAAGCATTCACATTCAAGATACCGGTGCCATCGTTTGCAACGGTAAGATCAACGGGAATAGACGCTGTGCCTTGTACCAGTCTGCCAAAATCTATACTCAGAGGACTGACAGTAAGCACCGGTGAGCTGGGAATTTCACGCACGGTTACGTTGTCCACAAAGAGATCGTTGTCCCCGCCAGATACAGTGGATTCACCGTAGAAAGCAAAGAAGCGAACACCTTGAACATCACCAAGGTTGAGGACTACTTCGGTTCCAGTGTTCGGAATTTGATTGTACACAAATTCACTACCTGCGTTATTCCACTCACGCAGGATCACTGCATCGGTCATACTGGGATTTGTACCCATAGCTACGATGAATTTGTCGTCCAGTTGACCAGTAGGATCTTCGATGGGGTCACCATTGCCGTAGTCGGTAAGACCCAAATCAAAGCTCAACTCGTAACCAGCAGTAGGAATATCTACCGGTGGTGTGATAAGCCAGCCGTTGCGAGAGCTTCCATAGATGTTGATCTTGGCAGCTTTGTTGGCGGGAGTGCTCACATTTAACCAATTACCTTGATTCCACTGTGTTGAGGTTCCGGTGGGAGTGGGATACAATCCACTGAGCTGGCTCCAGTTCAACACAGGCCAATCTGCGGTAACTGTACCGAAATCCACCGTCCATGGGAAGCTTGAGATTGTGGGGTCTGGTCTAGTTGTGAAGCTTTGCACAGTAGCTTGAGGACCGGTACCTGCTCCATTATAAGCTTCCACCGTCCAATAATACGTGGTATTATATGCCAAAGGAGTGGTGAGTGTATAAGGAGATGTCACGTTGGAGGCATATAGGGTAGTTCCGTCCACCGTGTCCAGATAGAGGTTGTAACCTGTGGGTACGCCACCAGTAACAGGAGCTGTCCAGGTGAAAGTGGTATTTTCAACCACATTTATAGCTAGATCAGCAGGAGCTGAGAGGACAGGGGCACCTGGAGCCAGGGGTGTAACATCAGGGCCAAATACACTATCGATATAGAAGCTGCCGGATGTCTGAGAAGTACGGAAGCCAAGATAGTAGTTTCCGGCTATGGTACTGAGATCTGCCACTATTGTTTGCCAGGTATTGGTAGCGCTTACGTTATAGCTGTTCAGAAGAGTCCAGGTCTCACGATCTGAAGAATAAACCAGTTCCAAAGAAGCGGTGAGGCTGGAAATTCTCAGATCAAAGGTAACAGCGTCTCCGGATGCGATAGTAAGCATCGGAGTGGAGAGAGTGAATTGACCTGATGACAAGCCAGACTTGTATGCTGCATAACCTCCGTGTGTGGCTGAAGTAGTGCTTTGACTCCAGCTCGCAGTTCCCACAGAGACCCAACCCGCTGGCGGGACGCTTACTTCGAAACTCTCTGCCAATTGATCTGCATTTGGAGTGCTAAAACTCCATACAGGGCAGTCTTCAGCAGTACCATTGGCATTTTCAGGAACTATCTGCCAGTAGTAGGTGGTGGCAGGGGCAAGATCTGTCAATTCATAGAAGGTTGCCGTTTGGTTTACGAGAAATGCCGGAGTCTCTGTGGTACCAAAATAGAGATTGTATCCGGTAGGCATACCGTCACCGGCAGCCCATCTTAGTGTTACATCTGTGAAAGACACTCCACCGTCAACAGGCCCCAAGAGGGTTGCCGGACTGGGAGGAGTGGTGCTGGGGGTTACGATCTGAATATTGGGACGATTGTAATAAAGAGTCCCGGTTGCCTCTGCAGGAAAAGAATTATCAGCATACTTATATACTGTTTTATAGTCTGTGGTGGCAGTGTAATGGAAATTCGGATAATTACTTATATAATCGCCATCCCAGTTTTCCCACAGTATTTCGATGTTGTCTGTTCCATTCCAGACAAAAGGAGTACTGAACATCACATAATGCCATCCGCCACCGTTGTAGGTAACAGCTGTCATTGCGACATTTTGAAACTCTGTGTTTGCTGGCAAAGTGTTGTCTTCAGGTGCATACATTGCTGCCGTGGTGTGACGGACATATACCCGTTGATCCAAAAATGTGTAATTGGATGGTGTGTTTCCAACACTATAACCGAGACCTGTAATACTACCGGGAGTAAAACCGGCAGTGGCTAGTTCGTCTGCGGTGTAGATGGTTTTGCTCCAGCTGTAATCATATAACCCGTATGCCGGGACATAATTCTGCGTGGAGGTGCCATCTCCGATTGTGTACGTTTCTGCTGCTATAATGCCAAAAAGCATCAAGAGCAAAAACAGAACAGTTGTTTTCTTCATGTCTTTTTCTCCATTTTATGGTTTATTTTTATCCATTTACTGCGCCTTTGCCTGTATCTAAAAACGCATTATCCAATAATTTCCTAATGTTTGTTTCCAGCTTTATCCATCTTATAGTTAGAAATGTATGCACATTTCATTCCCAACCTTACAGCATCATCTGACAACCAGCATCTTCCCAATGATTCAGTAAAGAGATACTTATCCTATCATGAGAATCTTGTAAAGGAGAATATCGGCTCTGTCACACTTCCATGGGCTTGTATCCAGTTTTGTACCGGGTCATTTTTTCTTGCCCAAAGCAGCCACATAGATCACAAACTCTTCGAAACCATCCAAATTCAAGGCCGAATTCAAGCCTTCATCCAGATATGCACCGATCATGCAGCATCCCGCTCCAATAGCCTCTGCTGCCAAATGCAGGTTTTGCCCGATGTGCCCGGCATCCAGATACAGATAGCGATATCCTCGCTGCCCATAACGCCAGGAAGTACGATAGGGCACAGCACTTAAGATGAAATTCACCGCGGCTTTGCTAACCATCTCTTGCCTGAGGCAGCCCTCAAAGATCTTTTGGTGCACCTCAGCGCCTTCTTCCATGAGGATGAGGCAATGCTTGATGGGGTGATAATAGTAGAGTCCGTTCTTGATTCCGCTAACCCGGTGCACATCCAGAAAACATTCAATGGGGTGGCGGCTACCGGCGGACGGGACATTGCGAAAGGTGATTTCCATACGCTCGTTGCTACGAAAATCCCGCGCCCAACTGCTGCAATACAGCAAAAAGGAAAGCTCTTCCATGCTCAGCGGTTCTTCACTGTATTCCCGCAGGCTGCGGCGCTGCGAGATCATGTCTTGCAAGCTCTTATCCTTGAAATCCAGGGTGCCTACTGCCGGCAGTGCAAATAGCTCTCCGCTGCGGGCTTTGATGGCATCAGGACGGGGGATACCCAGTTGTTGATCGCTCTGAACCGCATACACATAGCGGGTCAGCTTCACAAAATCCTGGCCGATGTTTTTGGCTTTGGGACGATCCAGTTCGATCTCTGCCAATACAGGCCGTAAAGCGCTTTCCATCACTTCCAGTTCTTCTGTGCTCATACCGCTTTCCTTGCAGATCTGTTCATGAGTGTAGCCATGAGTTTTGTAATACAGGTAATCAAAGGTTTTGGAATCCATCTTTTATCTCCTAATCGTATCAGAGCAGTTCCGTAAGCTCTTGTTGTTTAAGGTGTTCTACTACATACTTCACGTCTTCGCTGCGGTCTTTGGGCACTATCAGGATGGCATCCCCGGTTTCGATCACACAGAGATTGTCCACTCCGATGATGGCAGTGAATTTATCGCTTTGAATATAGTTGTCGCGGGCATCACGGGCATACAATCCGGCAGAGCTGCAATTTCCCTGAGCATCTCTGTTACTTAGCTCGGCGAGCGCTTTCCAACTGCCCACATCACTCCAGCCCAGATCCACGGGAATCACACAGCGCTGCTCGGCTTTTTCCATGATCCCGATATCGATTGGGATGCGGGGCATCTGCCTGTACAAAGCGCTGATGTCAGCAGAGAAACCATGTTCGCTCCATACAGTGCTGATCTTCGCACAGAGGTCAAAAGCGGGCTTCAGATGGCGTTCAAAGGCCTTGCTGATAGTACCGATAGTCCAGCAAAACATCCCGCTGTTCCAATAGAATCCGCCCTGCTCCAGAAAGACCCTGGCTGTAGCCAGATCAGGCTTTTCTTTGAACCGGCGCACCTCATACAGACCTTCGGAGATCAGCTCTCCGCTTTCTATATACCCATAACCCGTTGCGGGATAATCTGGCACAATCCCAAAAGTAATCAAGCTCCCTTTAGATGCGGCATCCCCGGCCTTATTCAGAGACATCAGAAAGGCATCTCGCTTGCTGATCACATGATCCGCCGGCAGAACGATCATGGCAGTGTCTTCATTATATCGGGACTTCAGATACTCAACACTCAGGGCAATGCAGGGTGCTGTGTTCATCCCAAAAGGCTCTATGATGATGTTCTCCGCTGGCAAAGCGGGCAAGTGTTCGCGTACCAGTTCCGTTTGATTTGCCGCAGTTACGATATAGATGTCTTTTTGCGGGATCATGGGCATCAGACGATCCACCGTCAACTGAATCATAGAGCGGTCTCCTGCCACTTTCAGGAACTGCTTGGGTCTGTTGTTGCGGCTCATAGGCCAAAATCTAGTACCGGATCCCCCTGCCATAATAAGTGCTATCATCTTTCCTCAACCGGCCTTCATTGTTCTATTACACGTGTGTTTTTGGGGTAATCGTATTTCCACACCGAGGGCTCTATCTTCTTATTCCGCACTACATTTGTGAAGCGGTATGACACTTTATTGGCAGATTTATCGGTGTAGCTTAGCTCTTGCACCATACCGGTGGCTGTGTTCAAACGTGCCTCCAGGCTAATGATCAGGGGGTCACTCTTGGGTTTCAGCTCCACCCGGCTGATCCCTTTGGATGTTTCCAGGATTTTTACCGTACTTTTCGTCCAGTAATGTTCTAAAATCTCAATGGGATTCATCTTGTTAAATTCCGGCATCACAGCACTCCTGAACAGCGTACCGGATCCGGCATCGTATAGCTCGGCAAAACCGTTTTGGATCAACAACCGCTGCGTAGATGGTTTGGAAAATTCCATCAGCATGCGATCCTTCTGAAAGTATAGCTTGCCTGTATAACTTACGCTGTGCTTCAATTGGCTGAAGTAATTTACCTGTTGCACATCAGCTTGAAAGCCGCTAAGCCCGGAATAATAGGAAGCAAGCTTGTTGTATAGATCAGCGCTGGTTTGCGCCGTCAAAACCGAACACAATAGCACAAGGACGATGCTAATCTTCTTCATTCAATACTCCCATTCTGATCAGATCATCACGATTTGCCAATACATCACGGGATTTACTACCCAGATGCGGCCCCACAATCTGCGCCTGCTCCAATAGATCCACCAAACGCCCAGCTCTGGCATAACCGATCTTGAAATGACGCTGCAACATGGATACCGATGCCGTTCCACTGCGCACGATTACCCGCGCCGCTTCCGGAAACAGTTCATCGTCCCATTCCACAAAACCGCCGCCCCTGCCACCGTCTTCCAGCTTCAGGCTAAAATCCTGCTTGGGTTTGGGTTGCGTTGCCATATATTCGTTCACCCTGGCAATTTCAGAATCGGACACATAAGCGCCGTGAATGCGCTCCGAAGTCGCCTTTCCCGGAGGCAGAAAGAGCATGTCGCCATTGCCCAAAAGCCGTTCCGCACCTATCATATCTAAAATCACGCGGCTATCCACCCGGGAGGATACCTGAAATGCAATGCGGGCAGGAAAGTTTGCCTTGATAATGCCGGTTATCACTTTGATGGAGGGACGTTGAGTAGCCAAGATCAAGTGAATGCCCACTGCACGTGCCATCTGCGCCAGTCTGGTGATAGGCAGCTCGATATCCTTGCCGCTGGTCATAATCAGATCGGCAAATTCATCCACCACAATCACAATATAGGGCAGGCGTTCCATGCTCACATCCTGGGCATATTTATCGTTATAACCTATTATCTCACGCACTTTCGCCTCTTGCAAGAGTTCATAGCGCCGCTCCATCTCCTTCACCGCCCAATACATGGTTTCCAGAGCCGTATCCGGATCTGTAACCACGCTGCCGATCAGATGAGGCAGATCAGCATAACCCGCCAATTCCACGCGCTTGGGATCGATCAGGATCAGACGCAGGTCATCCGGAGTGGTACGCATTATCAAACTCATCAATATGGTATTGATACATACGGATTTACCGCTGCCCGTGGCACCGGCTATCAATAAATGCGGCATCTTTGCCAAGTCCGTCACAATTGGCCTGCCAGAGATGTCTTTCCCCAGCCCAAAGGCAAGCTTGGATTTATGTTTGCGCATCTCTTCACACAACAACAGGTCTTTCAGATAGATCATATCACGGGTGAGATTCGGGATTTCGATGCCGATAAGCCCACGTCCCGGAATTGGCGCTTGCACGCGAATGGATTTTGCCTTTATCGCCAGAGCCAGATCGTCCGCCAGCGAGGAAAACTTACTTACTTTCACACCCTTTGCCGGTTCCAGTTCATACTGGGTAATGATGGGGCCAATGTTCACATTACGCACTTCAGCCTCGATGCCAAATTCCGCAAGTTTATTCTGCAGAATGGCACTGGTTTCCAATATCTGCGCTTCGATCTCTTTGCGATCTTTATCCGATAGCTTAACCGGGCTTTCCAAAAACTCTTCCACGTTGGGCATCTGATACTCACGATCGTCTTCAAAGCCCTCTAAAACGACCTTTGGTGGTCTTTGCTCCGGCTCCGTACTCTTGGTAGCAATAGGCTCCGCAATCTTCACATTGGGGCTTTCCCGTTCCACATGATCCATTATCTGCGGCTTGGATTCCACTCTGTTCTCCTGCATCGGTGCGCCATCGATCTGCGGACGCTGCGCTTTGCTTTCTTTTGCTCGCGCCATATCTTCCCACATCACCAAGAACCACTGTTTGATGCGCCTCATCTCGATGATCAATAACAGGCTGAGGATCATGGCTCCGATCAATACAATCTTGGCACCTGTATCGCTAAAGACCCCAGAGAGCACCCGATACACAAAAAGCGGTATGATGCTGTGAGAATAACCCGGCTGAGATCCCGCCAGCACAGCTTGTAGGAAAAAGAGCACGAGCACAAGTAAATATGCTTTCTGGCGGATCAGATAATGCTCCGGCTCCACAAAGTATTGAAAGGAAAGGATAGATATGATGATGAAACCAAACAGCGCCAACCAGTAGCCAAAAATATAGATAAACACATACCCGAAGAGGATACCAAAAACCCCCACCGGATTACCGGTATCCTGCCCGGAAGAGCTGAACCAACTGAAGATATTGCCGTTTTCGCGTAAGACCCGCATATCTCCGGCAATACTCTGATATCCGGTCAAAAGGGAGATGATCACCAATATCGAGATCAGACAGATCGCAGCGGCAGTAAACCTTTTGCTGTGAGGCCACAGTGCCAGTGTCTTCTGCTTGCTTTTGGCTCGTTTCTTTTTTGGAGGCATGGCTTTCCTTGCTTTCTTATACGTTGAAACGGATGCTGAGAATATCACCATCCTGAACTATATATTCTTTTCCTTCCAAGCGAAAGAGTCCTTTTTCTTTCAGATGCTTTTCGCTACCATGCTCCATGATGGCATCATATGCGAAACACTCCGCCCGGATAAAACCCCGCGCCAGATCACTGTGGATCTTTCCTGCCGCATTCACAGCATTTGTACCCTTGGTAATGGTCCAGGCGCGAACTTCGTCTTCCCCCACCGTGAAAAAACTGATAAGCCCCAAAAGCTGGTAACAGAGCAGAGTGATGCGATCCCGGATGGATGTGCTGATACCCATATCCGTCATGAACATCTCTGCTTCATCACTATCCAGTGTGCTTAGCTCCTGCTCGAACTTTCCGGCGATCTGATTTGCAAGATATCCCCTGCGGGCAAATTCCTCCAACGCCGCATGCGGAGTCTTGAAACCATCCTCCGATGTATTGAGCAGGATCAGGATGGGTTTGGAGGAAAAAAACTGGAAGCCGCGGATAGCTTTTTCCTCTTCCGGATGCAGTTCTATATTGCGAATGCTATTATTCTCCTGCAGATGCTCCAAAATGCACCGTAGAGCCTTCTCTTCGATCTGCACCACCGGAGTCTTTACTCCACGCTTATAACCCAGCTCAATCTTCTCCAGCCGCTTTTCCGTGATCACCATGTCGCAGAGAATCATCTCATCCTCAAAATGAGAAAGCATCTTCAAGGGATCCGCCTCCCCATATAGCTGATCCAGCTCTTCATCTACATAAGCACGCAATACCAGTACAAAAGCATCGCAAGACTTTATGGAAGACATTATTGCCAATTCCACCTCTTCTCCCTCAGTGGCAAAGATGCCGGGAAAATCCTGAAATTCGATGTTCGCATAGATGGTTTTCTTTGGTTTGTATAGCTCGCTGAGACGGGTGATGCGCTCATCCATCACCTGCACGATGCCTACGTTGGCTTCAGTGGCAGGGCTGTATTTATCCACCGGAATATCCTGTCCGGTAAGGGCGTTAAATATAGTGGTCTTACCGCTTTTAGGCGGTCCGATCAAGGCAATCTTCATGTCTATATCCTTTTATTTCTGCTTCTTTTCAGCTTTCTTTTCGCTCTCTTCTCCGCGTCCCGCTTTACGCAACTCCCGCAGCTCAGCGGGAAGCAACGGACGCCATCTGCCCGGAGGCAAATCCCCCAGAATGATGGGGCCAAACTGTACCCGGCGTAAACTCTTGACCTTGCCCCCTACTGCTTCTATCATTTGGCGAAGCTGGCGCTTGCGGCCCTCGGTGATCCCAATGCGCAACAGCATTTCACTATCGGTGGCACTCTTCACATACACTTTGGCAGTCCGAGTGATGCCGCCCTCGATCTCCACACCTTCACGCAGCTTCATGATCGCCGCTTTATTCAACCTCGGCTCCAGACGCACCCGGTAGATTTTCTCTACTTTGTGACTGGGATGTGTAAGGCGCTTGATCAATTCGCCATCATCGGTAAACAGCAGTAAACCCTCACTATTCTTGTCCAAACGCCCGGCATAAGGCAGATGTGCAAATCTCTCCGGCAATAGATCATATACTGTCTTGCGCTCGTATTCGTCCTTTTGAGACACCACATAGCCCGCAGGTTTGTTCAAAATGAGGTAGGTCTTCTCTGCATTTGCCGTGACTACTTTCCCCATATATCGCACTTCATCCACTTTTGGATCCACAACCGTGGCCAAGTCCTTCACTACAGCGCCGTTCACGGATATCAATCCGTCCAAAATAAAGGCTTCCACCTTGCGCCGGCTGCCCAGAGAGCACAACGCCAGATAGCGGTTCAAACGCATTGCTTTACCAGGCTTCAAGGCTGTTTTGGATAACTGTTTTGAAGATGCTGGAGAAGATTTCACTTAAGGCTTCCTCTTTTGTTTCATTTCTGGCTGTACTGCCTTCCGCCACTTTATACATTTCGCTGATGTTTAGCGCCGAGTTCTCGTAGATCACTTCATTACGCACCAAATCCGTGAATGTAACACTCAATACCATCCGTAATTGATAATCCTGCACCCGGTTCGAGCTGTCGTAACTGTAAATCTTTTCTTCAAAAGTGGTTATCTTACCTTCCAAAAGGCAATCCGGATCCTGGGTTACCAATTTCAAGCGTCCATCATTTCGCACGGATAACGATAACTCGTTGAGAGCTTTATCCGCCAGGGCAAACTCCACGGTGCTGTTCTCAAATGGCTCGATCCGGATTTTTTTTAAATGCGGATAAGCATTTGAATAAACGGAATAGTAGCAACTACTAAGCGATGCCATTAGCATGACTATGAAAATAAATCTCTTGACCATTATACCATATTCAAAAAAATCTCGTATCCTTGTCAAGTTAAACCTTGCACTCATAATTTGATTCACATTAAAATCCTTATAATATCAGGAGGTAAGACATGGCTAAGAAATACATTTCGAAAGCCGAAGCAGCTAAGAAACTGAAAGTTTCCGATCGCGTGATCCAGGAAATGATCAACAGTAAAATCTTCGAAACCAAGATAGTGGGAAAAAACGAGAAAATCGATGATGACTCCCTGAATGAATGGCTGGAAAACCTCAATGAAAACGACGAAAAAATGCTGGCTCTCAAACGTGTCATCTGCCACTTTGAAGAATACATGCGCCAGGAAAACATCTTTCTGGATTTTCACGCGGAAAACAAATACGACGCCATTCGCATCCTTAGCGAACACGCAAAAGACCTCAAACTGGTACGCGACGCACGCTGGCTCTACGAAGTGGTGGTTGCCCGCGAAGAACTGATCTCCACCGCCATCGGCAACGGTGTGGCTCTGCTGCATCCACGCCATCTACACCCTTCCAAGATCAAAACCCCCAGCATCCTCTTTGGACGCAGCGATGAAGGCGTAGATTTCGACGCTCCGGACAACAAACCGGTGAACTTCTTCTTTATGCTGCTTCTGCACAACGACAAACAACATCTCTTCAGCCTTTCCTATATTTCCAAGCTGATTATGAATCCCGGTGTGCTGGAAAGCTTCCTCAGCGCTTCAAACGCCGACGAAATCCACACTGCCCTTACCGCTCCGATGGAAGAGAAGAGTTTGTGAAGAAAGTCCGCATCATCCTGGGTAGCAAGAGCGATATCGAAATCTGCAGCCCAATCCAGAAAACCCTGGATGAATTCGGCGTTACTTCCGATTTTCACATCAGTAGCGCTCACCGCAATCCTGAAAAGACTGCCAAGCTGGCACAAGAAGCCGAACATGAAGGCTTTGGCATCATCATCGCCTGCGCCGGAATGGCTGCTCATCTGCCCGGTGTGATCGCTTCTCACAGTACTCTGCCCATCATCGGTGTCCCCATCGCCTCCGGCAGTCTGGGCGGAACTGACGCCCTCTTCTCCATCGCACAAATGCCGCCAGGCGTACCTGTTGCTTGCATGGCTGTTAACGGCGCTAAAAACGCTGCTCTGCTCGCCATCCAAATCCTCGCCCTGACAGATCCTGAACTCGCCAAACGATACAAGGAATACAAAGAAAGCCTGAAGGTATAGTATAGCAAGACATCGGCTCTTATACGATAGGTGAGAGTTCATTTATTCTTTATAAGCGCTCTCTGACCACATTGTGGCCTAGATGAGCGCTGTAAAAGTTTCGTATCCCTTCACCTTAGGCAATAATCCCGCCGCACACGCCGCTGCAATTGTGCGACAGGGTAGATTCAAAACCTGTTCCCGGTCAATGCTGTGCAAATCGATCTGCAAGATGTGACTCATGTTCCACATTAGTTTTACGTATATCAGATTCCAGGCATGAAGAGGCTTGTCCCTATGCTGCGGCAAATCGTTGTACAATCCCAGATAAGCGCGTAAATCCTGCCGATATTCTTCACTGGGCTGGATCGCATAGATCTTCTTCTGTACATCGGTGAAATCCCGGTTATGCTTGCCGGCCTTAAACTTCGGACGTCTACGGATGATGTATTGATTGCGCTTGGCAGAAAAATAAACCACGGAATCATCTAGCATGCCAGTGTAACCCATCAGGAGGTTCTTGAACTTTACCTTCATTTCGTGCCTTCCTTTTTTGTGCTCTGCCTTTTGTACAGAACGTTAACCGTGGGCTCCAGAATGTGCTCCAATATACGCTTGATCCTGATCAGCTCAGGATCCTCCACATCCTTCATAAAACTATGGATTATGTACAGTTTTGCCCGGTTCGGATCCCGATGCACGGTGGGATTCTCAAGTAATACATCGATCAGATTACCTGATCCTTTTAATGAAGCTGCTTTCCTGATGATCGCCTTTCTTTTCTTTTCAAACATTGTTATATCCTTTGAGAGGTGATATTTTGAAATTGGCCTCTCACTAACTATATGACGGACAGCACTGGGACAAAACAGCATCGAATTGTATGAGCAATCTTGTAAATGGTTGATAATATGGAGGATGTAGTAGTGAAAATTCTTTATTGTGTTATGGCCTTCGGCCTGCTGAACACTCAGGCCTAGCTTCGCTGTTGAACCACCCCACGAAAATGCAGCGCATTTCTGCGATGACCCCGGCAATCCTCTCCAAAACCTTCTCGGCGCTTCAGTGAGCGCCGGTACAGAATCTGTGCTACTCTGCTGACAGTAAAGAACCAGCTATGGACAAAGACACAAATGCATTCTAAACAATTGCCACGTAACAAGGTAGGTCTCTTACCACCATATGATAAACGCCTTCCGCACCCAGTTCCGGCCACAGATATGTTTCACATGAAACAATATGTTGATTGAGTACGGCAGATATCCCCCCCACACAGGTCAAATACAATGCTCCATACTCACGGATCAATCTCTCAGTATCCTCACTTCTGTCACCCTTACCGATCATAATCCGTAATCCTTGCTCCAGCATCCGCTGTACATAACGATCCATCCGGTAGCTCGTAGTTGGTCCCACTGCTCCGCATATTTGCCCAGCTCCTGCGGGACTTGGCCCACAGTAAAAGATAGCCGTTTCAGCCAAACAAACCGGCAAACTCTCCCCTCTTTCGATCATCGCCATAAAGCGCTTGTGCGCTAAATCACGGGCAGTGTAGATATCACCGGAAAGCAATATCTTGTCATTCCTCTTCAACTCCCTGATCTGCTCAACCCTGATCGGTAAAGATAACTTGATTTCTCGCATTACAACTCCACACTGATGTGCCGGTGGGCATGGCACTCCACATTCACCGCAACCGGCAAAGAGGCAATGTGACAGGGCGCACTGAGTATATGAACCGCCAGTACGGTATGATTGCCGCCAAAACCCTGCACTCCGCATCCTTCAGCATTCACCCTGTTCCTGATCTCTCGTTCCAGTTCAGCATAATCGCGCTGTGGGTGCTCTCGTCCCAGAGGTTCCAGCAACGCCTGCTTAGCCAGGAGCGGAGCAGTTTCAAAGTTCCCCCCTATACCAATCCCCAGGATCAGCGGCGGACAAGGTTTTGAACCCGCCTCTATCACTTTCTGGGATACATATGCCGCTATCTCTGTATGATCAGCTCCGGGATTGAGCATCTTCATAAAACTCATGTTCTCCGCTCCTCCACCTTTCTGACAGATCTGCAGTCTCAGAGTATCTCCGGGAACGCTTTGTATGTGGATAATTGCAGGAGCATTATTGCCGCTATTGCGTCGCTGCACATAGGGATCCATCACCATGCTGGCACGAAGGGGTAATTCACTCTGTGCCCGGATCACTGCGCGATCGATGGACTCCCGCAACGGCTCCTCCAAGTGAACATCAATTCCCAATTGAGCAAATACCACCGTTGTTCCGGTATCCTGACATAGAGGAATATTCTTCTGTGGAGCCAAACGATGGTTCTCCAGGATAGCGCTCAGGACATCTCTGGCGATCTCACTCTCTTCTGTATCCATCGCTTCCCGCAAAAGCCCTGTTAAATCCGGATCGGGATGATATGAGATATACCGGATAGCTTCAAATACCTTTAGTGTGATCATTTCCTTGCCAAGTCTTTTTATCATAGACCACTCTTGCGTTTGATCATATACCTCATGAGCATGTTCCCAATTTCCTCACGGCAGGATACCGGGTTGTATTCCACCTGAATCTGGTGACAAGCCTCTTTTAAGGTATGGTAAAAGTCATTGTACAAGCCCTGGTATTCGCTTCTGATCTGCCAGGGATTCACGCTTATCTTCTCTCCCGTTTCGCTATCGACAAACTCGGTTTCTCGCTTGAAATTAAGCTCCTGTTCCTGAGGATCATAGATGTGGAATACTATCAGTTCATGCTTGTGGTTACGAAAGCGTTTGAATGTCTGTAAGATGCGCTCCGGTTCATCCAGCAGGTCGGATATCAGCACAATCAAACTGCGCTTCTTGATGCTGTCTGCTATTTGGATGAGCGCGTTGTAAATATCCGTGCCTTCCCCCGCTTCCAGCTTGACTAACTGGGCAAATATCTGCCCCGTATAGCTTTTGAAGGCTTTGGGCGCCATAGCGGAGGTGATACGCTCGTTGAAAGTATATAATCCTGCGGCATCTTTCTGAGCAATCATGAGCCACGCCAGGGCTGCGGCAAGTTGCTTGGCAAATTCCATCTTGGTCTCATTTCCGGAGCCGTAAAACATGGATTTGCTGTGATCTAGCAAGATGTAACACCTCAGATTAGTCTCTTCTTCATAGCGTTTTACGTAGTAACGACCCGTACGCGCCACAATCTTCCAATCCACATTCTTCAGGGATTCACCAGGATTGTATTGACGATGATCGGCAAATTCCACACTGAAGCCGTGGTAAGGAGATTTGTGCAGTCCGATCAAAAAGCCCTCTACGATCTGGCGGGCACTCAATTGCAATTTACTTAGCTGAGCCAGTTGGCTCTCATTAAGCAGCGGCATCTATTTCTTTTTGGGGTTCCACAACAGGGCAAAGGGGATAAGTATCCCATATGCAATCAACAACAGCACCGGTGATATGGTGATCTCGTTGAAGGACATAATTACATAGGCCAGCACCAGAATGATGCCGGCAAGTGCGAGAAGAATCACATTCTTCTTTCCCAGGTGCAATTTTTCTTTCTCTTTATCCTTCATCATAACTCCTTTTAAAAGTTATCTTGCAAACAATTATTTATGTATAACTAGCTGCCGTTCCAGAATGGAAGCAAGTTCGCATTTGCTCATAAACGCTATTTGACAGCTCCTGACGTGTTTTCTCCCCCGGATTGTGTGTTATATCCAAAAAATGAATTTCCGCATCGATACGGTGTCCTATGAGCTTCATAAAATGAGGGGCAAAGCTCATGTCCCCGTACCAGGCAATTGTGTCACGGCTTCTTTCATTGAGTGGTTCACCATCCAGATGTGTATATTTTATACATACAGGTAATATGGGACAATTCTCGTTCAGCGCTATCTGAAATAACGACCTGCGGAATTCGCGGATGTCCTTGCCATTGGTGGATGTTCCCTCAGGGAAGAGGACAACTTTGAATCCTTGTGCGATGGTGTCGCTGAATATCTTGATCTCTTCTTTCAGGCTCATGGGATTCTTGCGATTGGTGAAGAGGCAGCCCCCCATGCGGGTAATGGAACCTAGAAACGGATTGTTCCCCATCTCCACCGAAGTGATGAAAACTAGTTCTTCCAAAGCGGCCAGCACGATGATATCCGTGTAGGAAGAGTGATTTGCCACCAGCAGATAGGAGCTGTGCTTCATTTCTTTTAGCCTTTCTTCGTTGAAGAGCTTCACCTTGATATTCAAGGCTTTTTGAAATCTTTTGGCACTGTGGCTCACGTTTCGGCACCAGCAATGCCGCCGTCGCTGGGGGTCTTTGTATAATATGCTGATGCTCCAGGCCCGGATGAAGTATTCGGCCACCAGATAGAGATGGCGGAGCAAGTGCAGGATTTTCACGATTCTTCAGTTATCACGAGGTTTCCGGATGAATTGATGCTGCATATCTTTGATGTCCAGCAAAGTAAGAAAGTCTATGCATTTAAAGCTTTTATCCAAAGCCGGAGAGCCGCAGACCTTTGCGCCGACCTTCAAGTAGGAATTCAGCAGTGAGGGTATTTTTTCTTTCATGTTGGTATCGATGTTTCCCAGTAAATTTTCGTCATATTGTCGGTAGTTTTGTTTCATTCCATTGATCTTGAATTTCCCTTTGGGGCGTACCAGATGCTCGTTGCTCAGGTGTCCGCTTTGAAGCAGATATTGGTAAATCCTGCCAATCTCGTCGCGATCCATGGTTTTGATGCTTGAACAACCGAAAAGGTAACTTGTTCCGCTGGCTTCCACATAGGCATTGATCCCTTCCCAAAGCAGGGAGATGGTTACTGCGTTGCGGTGTTCCGGATGCACACAGGCGCGTCCGAGCTCCAGCTTGATACCTGGTAAACGCTTGATCTGTTTCATGTGAAATTCGGTGGCTGTATACCATTTTTTGGAGTGTAACGAAGATTGCATACGGTAGGTGCCAATAATGTTATTGCTGCGTTTATCTATGATTATCAGGTGATCACAGAGTTTATCGAAGCGGTCTTTATCCAGGCCGCTTCTTTTCTTTCTTTTGAGTAGTTCCATCAGAAAGACATCGTGACGCAATTTGAGGGCATCGTACAGTTCTTCACGGCAATCGGCAGTTTTCACAATGAAGTTTTTCTTCTCAATCAGGATCGGAATATGTGCGCGGAAATTGTTCATCCGGTTGCGCTGCAGGATGCTCAATAGAACCTTGGCGTTGATTATCGGGCGAATCGCCTTCATCTGAAGCATATACCTCCTTCGAAAATATACTTTATTTTCATTATCTCTATAGCCTGTAAAATCTGTCAAGCGCAAAGTGTGTTCAAGGGGTAGGAGGCAAAGATGCGGATGTTTTTTTGCCCTCGCAATTGCTGATGCTAGTGCTCAATAAATATGGATAATCCGAGTTAACCTTTGATAATGCTTTGGAGTTCATTTGGTCTTAGATAACTTCCTGCTTGCCAGTATCTTACATGGTCACATGTGACTCCATCGCATGAACTTAGTTAAAAATCGTGCTCAGAGCTATTCTACAGTTATAGGGACAGAATACAATGCTGCTGTCATATCAGGCTTGCTGTGGTTATCTACGAATTGCCACAGCGACCGAAGGGAGCTTTTGGATCATTCTCCTCTTTCCCTTTGTTCTATGCAGTGTTGAAGCTGATATCAAGCCGTTATCATCCTGTGTTCAATCGATGATAACCCGATAATATCAGGTTCAAGTATCGATAAACCAGAGGAGGAATAAAGCTTTTGAACCGTTTGGTAGATTATCTGCCAAATGCTGACGCAAAAAAGGCAGAATTGCATCCGCCTTCAACTGATATAATGTGATTTACATTGCGTTCACAAGCTGTTTCACGGCATTTACGGGAAGCGCAAAGCCCAAGCCGATATTGCCGCCGGATTCTGAAATAATTAAGGTATTGATGCCGATCACTTCGCCATAGATATTCACCAGCGGACCGCCGCTATTGCCCTGATTGATGGCTGTATCGGTCTGGATTAGGTTATAGTGCCGCGAACTGCCAAAATCCAGATTCCTGCCCAAAGCGGAGATCACACCCACGCTCACGGTGGGTTTGGCATCGTTCATAACGTAACCATAGGGATTACCCAGCGCAATGCACCATTCCCCCACCAGGATGTCATCGGAATTACCCAGTCTGGCATAAGGCAGATTGTTACCTCTGATGCGCAGTTTTGCCACATCGTTCTCTTTATCCAGGCCGATCAGAGTAGCGTCAAACTCCCGGTTGTCCGCCAGAACTACTTTGATCTCTGTAGCGCCTTCCACCACATGGGCGTTGGTAATGATCAGCCCTTCGGGATCATAGATCACGCCGCTCCCCAGCGATTGAACCTGGCGCTGCATGGGGCCAAAGAAGTCGAAGAAATCGAAGAAGCCAAAGCCAAGACCGGGAGCTCCCATTCTGCCACGAACAATCTGGGTTTTGATCACGTTTACGCTTACCACCGCCGGTTCCACATCTGCCACGGCACGGGTAATGGCGTTTTGACGGCTGATACCGGTGCTGTCGCAGGGAACATCCGGGGCGCTGAAGATACCGTGTCCGCCGGCTTGATTGGTTTGAAACTGATTGATCAGGATCAGAGTAATCCCGGCATTCAGGATCAGGATGATGATTCCAAATAGTACTATTTGCGATGCTTTCATTGAAACTTCCGAATTGCAAACTCTATGGTTTTCAGGCTCACAGTAGTCTCAAAGCAGGGACCGTTGGGACGCTCATTCAACACTCCGTAGGTGGAGAAACGCCAGGCATCACGAATCCCTTCATTGAGATCATGGTGACACGCCACTGCTACGATCACATCTGGTTTAACGTCTTTGATGATCTTTCGCGCCAATGATCCTCCGCTGGCAACCGCTGCTTTCACATTGAACTTTTCTGCTATCTTCTTAATCTCGGTGATATCGCATTTACCGCAGGAAGCGCATTCATTGATATCTGAGGTGATGCGGATATTACATTCGGAATTCTGCAGACAATGGGGTACCAAGAGCAGGATGTTCTTGTGACTCACATTCCTTGCTGCGGATAGCACCACTTCATTGTTAAAATTCACAAAGCTCTCTTGCAGCCTGGATTTCTTTTGCATGGTGATGGTGGCCATAAACAGAGCAATATAGTAAAACACATGCATCAGCATCCATTTGGCATATATCGACATCCAGCGCGGTTTGATGGGACTGTGCGTACTGATCAGGTTCAAAATCCAGGAAGCCACCAGAATCACCAATAAGACAAAGATTATCGTAAAAAGCAACGTCTCGTATGAGCTGAGTCCCAGTTTGAAATAGCTGGACAAAGCTATGGAAAAGAATATCAGCGCGATGATGAACAGAGTTGAGCTGACCATCAGCGGAAATTTAATTACAGACAGATAGTATTGTTTCATTATTCTATCCTTTCTCCTATTTTCAGACGCGCGCCCAGATGATATGCCCAGGCGTCCATCTGCTTTTTGCCCGCCGCCTGAACCCGCAATATGAGGAGTTCATCATCGGCGGTGGAGAGGCAAAATCCTTTGTTGTGTACGATGCCGGTGATCTGTCCGGGAGAGGCATCATGAGTATTAGCGCTAATCTCCGCTTGCAGTATCTTCAGCATCCTGCCTTTGAATACTATATATGCTCCCGGATCCGGAGCGTAGGCCCTGACGCGGCGCATAATCTGCTCTGCTGGCTGGGAAAAGTCCAGGCGTAGATCCTCTTTTGCCAGGAGATTGCTGTATGTAGAGCGAGCATGATCCTGCTCCTTTGGAGTATAGCGGTCAGGATTGTTCAGGTAATCCGAAAGCATCTTTGCGGCCAGTAAAGCCAATCTTTGCTCCAGATTGCCATGATCTTCGTTGGGCATTATCTTCAGCTCCTGCTGCATCAATATCGCCCCGGCATCCATCTTTGCAGCCAGCCTGAAGATAGTGTTTCCCGTCAGTGTATCTCCCACCAGGATTGCGGCTCGGACAGGTGAAGGCCCGCGGTGTTTCGGCAACAGCGAAGGATGTAGATTGATGGCGCCAAAAGGGCATAGATTGCGCACAGTTCTGCCCAAAAAAGCGCCATATGATGCGGTAACCAACATCTCTGCTCCGCTCTCCTGCAGACGCCTGATGCTGTCCGGTTCATTGATGTTTTCAGGACAAAACAGGGGGATACCCAGCTTTTGAGCGGTTCTCGCCAGCGGAGTATCCTCAATTACTTGTTTACGTCCCTTTGGTTTTGCAGGTTGACTGACGGCCAGAACGATCTTATGCTCCTTGCTGGAGGCTATTTCTTCCAACGCTGGAATAGCAAAGTCTGAACTGCCGGCAAAGATGATCTTCATTCGTCTTCATATATGCGGATATTAACTCCGTCTTTGGCTGTGGCTTCTATATCACGTAGTTTACGCTTCAATTTCAGTTTTGCCAGAGTAGAGATTTTATCCGTGAACACAATGCCGTCTAGATGGTCGTATTCATGTTGGATGACTACGGCCTCATATCCTTCCGCTTCCGCTTCCACATGATCTCCGTTGGGAGTGGTGTAGCTGTATTTGATCTTTTGGGCACGGGGCACATTGGCATAGATATCCGGCAGGCTGATGCAGCCTTCTTCATAGAGCTGATCGCCTTCCATGTGGTGAATCACCGGATTTATCAGTACGATGGGCTTGCGTTTATTGCCTTCTCTGCCCCACCATGGGTCGATGGCAAAGATACGCAGATCCACACCCACCTGATTTGAAGCCAGTCCAACGCCGTCACGTTCATACATAGTATGGATTAGATCCGGCAGATAGCTTTTCAAGAATGGATCTTTGGGATCTGCTTCCTTCAATTTCCTGCGCAGGATATCATCACCTAATATCCTGATCGGTAGTATCTTGGGCATTGTTTACTTACTTTCGCTCACATTAGTGTTTACATTCAGGATCTGAACGATTGCGGCACGCTGGAAATCCACGCGAACATTGTTTGTGTCGTCAATTTCAACTACCACGATGTTCTTATCCGGTTTGATGCTCACCACGCGACCGTAGATGCCGCTGGAAGTTAGCACTTTGTCGTTTACCTGAAGGCTGTCCAACATCTTTTGCATCTCTTTTTGACGCTTTTGTTGGGGGCGGATCATCAAGAAGTACATGATTGCAAACAGGGCTACGAAAAAGATCAATGAAGATGCCATCGATCCTCCCTGTGCTGCTCCGGCTTTTGCTTGTAGCAAGATATATTGCATTTTTTTCTCCTATATTCCAAAGAACTTTGGATAGATTCTTATTAGTATTTGGATTACGATATTAGCATAGATACCGGCCAGAAGATCATCGATCACCACACCCCACCCCCGCTTCAGCTTTTGAGAACGGTAGATGGGAAACGGCTTGGCGATATCGAACACTCTGAACAAAATAAAGGCATACAGGCCGATAAGCCAAGTATGCGGCAGAAACATAGTGGCCACAAAATAGCCCCAAACTTCGTCCAACACTATGCTGCCGGCATCTTCTCCCAGGATCAGTTCCGCATTGTGGCAGATTCTCACCGAGAGTAGCGCCAACACCAGGATCACTATGGGAAATAGGAAAAGCCAGTTTCCCCTGTACAGGCTGTCCGGTAGGATCATATATAATCCATAAACCGCCGCACTGCAAAAACTTCCAGGAGCAAACCGGATAAAGCCGATCCCAAAGAAGCTGGCCAGCACTGTGTTGATGTCTAGTTTAAGCTTCATAAGCTGATTTCTATGAAAGATTCCTTTTTGGCTTCTTCGATCCATTCCTCATAGGCTTCCATGGTCTTGGTTTTAATCAGGAAGCCTTTGAGCTGGTCTTTTACCTCTTCAAAAGAGTATACACGAGAGGGTATTTCACTGTCCCGCATAAATATGTAGATCAGTCCTTCATTCTTTAGCACTTCAGTGGGTATGCCCACGGGTGTGCTCATGATAGGGGCGGCAAAGAGCTCCGGAAATTCCTCTTCGGCAAATTCCCCGATGATTCCGCCATCATTCGCCGAAGCGGGATCAGTAGAGTACTGAGCTGCCAGATCGGCAAAGCTGTCACCAGCCAGAATGCGTTCCCTGATGTTTTGCATCAGTGTCATTTCACGCTCTTCATCGGCTTCCCCTGCCTCCAGAGTCTTCAGAATGTGACTGGCGCGAATCTCCTCACCACGAATGTCCGTTACCTTGATGATGTGATAACCAAACTGGCTTTGCACCACCGGGCTGATTTCTCCGATGCTCATGGAAAAGGCTGCGTCTTCGAAAGGTTTTACCATCATGCCGCGCTTGAAGTAGCCCAGATCCCCCCCTTGCACAGAACTGGGGCAATCGCTTTGGGTAGACGCCAATTCTGCAAAATCCGCACCTCCTTCAAGCTGTGCTTTGAGGGAGTTGATCTCGGCTAGGGCAGCGGTGGTGGTTTCATCGGAAGCCTTTACTTCGCGCAGGATCATCCTCAGATTCCAGGATACAGGTTTTACCGCCATGCTATCTTTCGTAGCTTCATAATATTCCAGCATTTCCGCATCGGACACCATCACTTTCTTGGCAATGTGCTGTTCCATGAGCTGTTCGGACATTACATTTTCGGTGATCTGATCGGCAAAGAATTGTTCCAGATCCCGCTGAGTAAACTTCATCTTGGCAAGATCCGCCTGAAAGGCCGCTTCACTGGGATATTGGCTGCGGATTTGCTGAACATAGCGTTCCGCATGCTTTTTGATGGCGTCGGTATCTACTTTGATATCCATCTGACGCGCCTTTTGCACCATAATCCGTTGATCCACCATGTGCTGCAGCACTTCAGCGGGAGCAAGCAGGTCTTCAGCTATGTCTGCTGTGCGCATCTGGGCAATTTGGCGCTCCAATTCGGAGAGCAATATGATCTCGGAACCCACCCGGGCCACGATCTTGTCCACCAATTCCGCACCTACATTTAGTGATAGGCATAGCAGCACGGCAATCCATAAGGCTTTCTTCATTTATCTTCCTTTTTTAATAGTAATATACTTCAGAGTTTTTGGCTTTAATCTCCCGCAGCAGTGCCTGATACACTTCTTCCTGTTTTTCCAGCAGGATTTTACGGCGGATTTCAGCGCGGTGTTCTTCAAAGCTGGCTTCTTTATCGCTCTCTTGTGTCTCTGTGTAGCGAATTACGTACCATTTATCGTCTTTTGTAAGCAATCCCGCTTGATTCGGAGCCAAATCCCTGGCACTCAACCAAAACAGTGAATCAGGTGAAGAAAACTCCACGAAGTCCATCATACCGTCATTATCCCTTAGAGGATCGATGGAATAGCTCCGCAGAGCAGCACCGAAGTCCATGCCTTGATTGATCTGCTGCAATACTTTCTCTGCCGATTGTTTATCCGGCAAGCCGATGCGTTGAATTCTATATTTTAACGCCGGCTTTTGAAATTCTGCCTGATGCACCCGAAAGTAAGAAAAGAGCTGATCTTCCGAAATGCGAATCTGGCTCAGCCGATCCGCAATCAAAGCATTTGCCTTCACTTTTTTCTGAGCATAATCGATGCGCTCTTGCAAGGCGGGATCCTCGGTTAGTTTTTGTGCTTCCGCTTCCTGAGCCAGAAGAGTGAGATTCACCCAGTCTTCCACATAATGCCGTTTTTGAACGGCATCCATGGTTTCCCACTCACCTTCCGGAAAGGTAGCTTTAAAAGCAGTGAGGCTTAGCGTTTCGCCGTTTACCTCCGCTAAAACATCCTGCGTTTGCTCCTTATTGCGGCAAGAAACCATCAATAAGGATAAAAGGAGCAAGATAAACCAGACTTTCTTCATAGGAACGGAGGTGTATATTTGATCCTGATATAGGGCATTTTCTCGGCAGGAGTGGCATTGTCTGCAGGGTGCCAAAACTCGATCTCGCCAAAGTCGTTGCGTTCATATTTGCTCATCAGAATGATGCCGTTGGGCTGGATCAAACTGCCATCAGGAAACTTCTTTTGCGACACATAGGCCTGGATGATGGGGGTGATGTCCACCACAGCAGAATCCGCCGATGATACGGTGAGGTTTACGATATTCGCGCTATATTCCGGCACATACAATTCTGTGATTGGTATCACTTGCGGAACTTCAGGACGGTCTTTCGCCATCAGGGTACTGAAGCTGTAGCTGAAGGTATTGTCCAGAGAGGGTGTATCCTTTACAAATAGCACTATTTCCGCTTTATTGACGCTCACTTTCTTCAGTTCTTCCACACTCATTGGCAATCCGGCTTCATCCTGGAACAACCCCATATCCGGCTGTAAATCCACATAGATTCTTTGGGGGCAGTAATTGCTGATGCGCCAGATTCCTTCAGCGATATCTGCATCCTCATATATCAGGTTATAATCGTTTTTGGTGGCAAAAAGGCTGTAGCTCTTGTATTCCTCTTCTTCGTCGCTATTCTTATATTCCCAGCTCAGTTTGGAACCGCTGGTGGCAGTACTTAGCAGGATTTCCACAAAGCCGTCGCCATATCCGGCTTCATCCGATGCCCCCACCACGATGTTCAAGCCCGTGGAATCCGCATCTGCCTGCCATTCTTGCAGCAGGCTATAGGGCAGGCTTACGCTCACAGTATCGGAAGAAGTGATAGTAGCAGGCACAATGTATTCACTTTGCGTGATTAGTTCCAATTCCTCGTCGGGAATCAGGAACGGATCGCTGTTGTAGCTACCATTTACCTTGTAGAATCTCAGTTTTATGGGATTTGTCTCGATCTTGCTGCTGTTTGCCAGCATCAAATCCAGTTTCAGGTTGATAAAAGAACTATAGTTCGTGATTACACTATCTGCGGGAATATCCGTAAAGCGTAATATACTGCGAGCCTCACTACCATTCCAGCGACCCACCAGCAGGGCTTTGCGTCTGGCCAATACCGATGCCAGAGAATCTGCCGGATAGCTGTATCCGGAGATCAACGCTCCGCTGTCTATAAAGCTGATGGCATTCATACCAGACCAATTGGTTCCCGTCAGATTGTCTTTTCTGGTACAAGCTGCCAAAAGCAAAACTAAAACAGCAGCCAGCATTATTATCAGGTATCTTGAGTTATTCATATTAAATAATCCTAATTAAGATAGATTTTGTAATTAAGTAGTTATAGTAGGCTCTGTGGATATGTAGATAATCGGTCAAGCTTTTTTTTAGACTCGGATGTTTGCAGGCACTTATGAAGCTTGGGTAGATGTGGATAACTTGTGGATAAGTCTCGTGGAATATCCACTGCTTATCCACAGAAAATTGAGCTAAAGCCTTATTTATCAAGTTATCCACACTTATCCACAACAAAGCTTCCACACTTGTGGATAACTCTTCGTAGAGCTGTCCTATTGACTCTGTGAATGATACTTGTACTTGTGGGTTGAGGACTAATTCAGTGGTCATTTACGGCTGCCGCTGCTCAGGTTTTTGATCATCAGTTCCATTAACGAGCGGAATTCCCCATCTTCTCTGAAAAGATTGTCTATCATTCGCTTAGCATGAATCACGGTGGTGTGGTCTTTACGATTGTAATACTCGGCAATGTCTTTTAAAGAGAGCGACGGAATCAGCATATTTGCCAAGTACATAGCTACCTGACGGGGAAAGACCACACTGTTCTTGCGGCTTTTATCCCTGATCATTTCCTGGGTTATCTGATAGGTTTTGCACACCTGATCGGTAATGGCATCCAGGCTAATTTCCCGGCTTACTTCACTGATCATATCGGCAAGGATGTTCTGAACCAAATCCGTATCGATATCCTCAGTATTGAGTTTATTGTACGAAGCATACGCCAGAATGCGTATCAGAGAGCCTTCCAGAGCGCGAACGGAAGAGCTTATTTTGTCGGCGATGAAGTTGATTACCTCATCGGAAAGATTGATGTTTTCCGGCTCGGCTTTTTTGCGCAAGATGGCCACTCTGGTCTCAAAATCAGGATTCTTCAGATCCGCCAAAAGTCCGCTTTCAAAGCGGGTAACCAGGCGATTCTCCAAATCCGGAATATCTTTGGGCGGCCGATCCGAGGTTAGCACAATCTGCTTACGGTTGTCAAACAGTGCATTAAAAGTATGGAAAAACTCTTCTTGAGTGCCCTCTTTGCGGGACAGGAAGTGAATATCGTCCACCAGCAGCAGATCCACTTTACGAAATTTAGCCCGAAAATCCGGCATCTTATTTGACCGTATGCCTTCGATCATTTCGTTCGTGAAAGCCTCACTAGTGGTGTAATATATACTGCAATTGCGCCCCTCTTTCATCACAAAATTGCCCACCGCCTGCATCAGATGAGTCTTACCCATTCCGCTTTCACCATATATAAACAGCGGATTGTAGGTAAACCCGGGAGATTCCGCCACCGCTTTGGCCGCAGAATAGGCAAAGTTGTTGTTGCGCCCCACCACAAACTCTTCAAAATTGTACCGCTCGTTCAGTTTGGCGTTCAGGCTCACCTTTTTGTCACTGTATTCCGGCAAACCGCTCTTTTCGGAGGGGCTGCGGAAAGGATGCGTAATAAAATTGACCTCATAGCGCCGGCCATAGAGGCTGTATGAAATCTCCGACAGTACTTCCTTGTAGTTTTGATTGAGATAATTTGCACTAAACTGGGTGGCAACACGTATGTCAAGCTGCGAATCGCTGATATCTACAAGCTTTGTATCATAAAACCAAGTTTTGAAACTTTGTTCGTTGATGTTCTGTTCCAACTTATCCAATATGTTTTGCCAAATATCCTGATCCATAAGTCAATCCTTTCTCTTTAAGTTCTTATTTGTCCACATTGGCCGCAAGACTCCTATTGACGGGGAAGCGTGATCGTAAGTGCTTGTGGTAAGATTCCTTACATGGTATGCTCCGTTTAAAAAATCGTTTTGAACCAAAACTTATCCACATCTTATCCACATTATTTTCTTTCTTACTATCCGCCAAAGATTTGACCAATCTAGAGACATGCTTTTAGCTTCCTCAGGAAGGAAATCTTTCCGGCGTTTTTTTGTCAAGCAGCGAAAAAACAAGCAGATAGACAGTGCCTGAAGACGGCATTTCAGTAATATCATGATAAGCTGGCAGATATATTGCTTCATCCGATAAATCGATTTTTGCATAGGACATATGCATCATCCTAAAATCCAAAGCTTTACCGATTCACCAAATTTCTTTGCCAATGATCCTAGCTTCTTTTTGCCCTGTGCTTCATCCCTAGCTGAAGCAGATATCATCGGGTTATCATCGGGTGAGCACTGCTTCATAACGGCTTGATATCTGGATCGGCATTACTTGGATGAGAGGGAGTTCTTAGTTCTTGGTTCTACAGCGCTGCAGTTGGAGGTGCTGCCGATTCGTAGCTCGTGCCTCCAGCACGTTTATACCAGGTTAATGCTCATTTTGCTCAGCTTTGGTGTGGCAAATTGCATTTCCACAAAAGGCAGAGGCTTTTTCCTGTAAGCAGTTCCGCTGCTTCTGCAATATCGGAGTTTGGCAGACCAGAGTTGAACACCGGTATTACTTTGCTTTGCCATTCTAAAAGGTTGGATAATTGGTCTATGGTAAATAAAACATCTTGACGTTTTATAAAGCAAGCAATTGTATGGAGTGTTGTCTTATGCTCCGAATGATCATAGCGTGATCGGATATAAGCTGGCACTCAACCAGAATGACAATAAGTCCAATACATAGTATTTTTCATTGACAAAATAGCTGGAAATATATCTTGTTACCATCACTAATGATCTGCAAATTTGCAGATCCAATTATCTCATATGGAGAAGCTAATGAAGATACTCATCACTGGTGGTGCGGGCTTTATTGGATCGCATCTGGCGGAACTTTTGCTGGCGGAAGGGAACGAGGTGTTTGCCATCGACAACCTATCAACCGGCAGTCTGGCCAACATCGAATCCTTCAAGGATAATCCCCGTTTTCACTTTTATACAGACAGCATACTCAATGGCGAACTGATGGATAAACTGATCTCCCAATGTGCTCAGGTGTATCATCTGGCAGCCGCTGTTGGTGTGAAATACATCATAGAAAACCCTTTGCTCTCGCTGAAGACAAACATCGTGGGAACCGATAACGTGTTGGAGTTGTGCAACAAATACAAAGCCAAAGCACTGATCACTTCCACTAGCGAAATCTACGGTAAAAGCGAAAAAGTTCCTTTCCATGAGCAGGACGACCGTCTGTTGGGCTCTACTCACATCAGCCGCTGGGGTTATAGCTGTTCCAAAGCCATCGACGAATTCCTGGCGCTGGCGTTTTATCGGGAAAAGAAGCTGCCGGTGGTGATAGTACGCTGTTTCAATACGGTTGGACCGCGTCAGACCGGGCAATACGGCATGGTCTTGCCGAAGTTCGTGAAAGCGGCACTCCTGGATCAACCCATTGTGGTATATGGCACGGGCAAGCAGACGCGCTGTTTTGCTGATGTTTCGGACGTGGTGGGGGCGTTTGTGAAGCTGATGAACAGCACCGAATGCGAAGGCGAGATCTTTAATGTGGGTACCACCGAATCCATCAGTATAGAGGATCTGGCGCAAAAGGTTAAGCAGATGTGCAACAGCAAGTCCCGCATCGAATACATGAGCTATGAAGCAGCTTTCGAAGAGGGCTTTGAGGATATGATGAACCGAATGCCCGATCTGACCAAAATCAAAGAATACATTGGCTACGAACCCAAATACAATCTGGAAGACATCATCGTCCGCATGATTAAGTATTATGAAAAATAAAGCTTTCCTTATCCTGTTATTCATCCTGCCGGCATTGTGCTTTTGCGCTATTGGGCCTGCAAACAGAGACACTGGGATGATATCCTCTCAGGGCAATTATATCAGCGTATCCGTTACTGGATATGTGTCCTATCCCGGCACTTACAAGGTTTTGCCCATAGACCGGCTCTCCGACGTCATTGCGCAAGCCATGCTTGATATGGATGCACTGTCCGAAGACGAGGAAGAAGAAGACATGACCTATGTGGTAAAAGTAACCAATCCCATCCCGCTCTTGCGTAGCGATTCAAAGATGGTCTTTCCGAATTATGTTGCGTATCAAAGCCTTAGAAACATCACCCTGATCCGCGATGGTGTGGAAAAAACCTATGATCTGCTGTCATATATGCGTACCGGCGACATCGAACAAAATCCTTTGCTAAGGGATTCCGATCTGGTGCATGTGCCGCTGAAGGAAAACCTCATCCATGTAAACGGCAGCGTGGGATTTCCCGGGGAGCTGGAATACCGTCCCGGCGATACAATCCGCACTGCACTGCAAATGGCAATGGGTCCTGTTCCCGGAGGCAGGCTCTCTGCTCTACGCTTCAGCAAATATGATCCCGAAAGTAAGAGTTATCAGCACCAGACTATAAACCTGGAAACACAACCAGAATATTGGGATCTGGAACTGCAGGCCAACGATAGAGTGATGGTGCCTTATGACAACAAATTCCGCAAAAAGATCGCAGTTACAGTATCCGGAGAATTCGTTCTCGGCGGAGAGTATGTGATTTCGGACAGTACCTCGCTGTGGGAAGTAATTCAGCTTGCCGGAGGTCTGAGTGAAAACGCAGATCTGGATAACGCCGTGGTGCTGAACAAACCCTACAATCAGGAGCCGGATCGGGAATTTGAGCGCATCAGAAGCCGCAGTATGGCCGAATTGACTCCTCTTGAATACTCTTACCTCAGGATCAAGCTGCGTCAGGCAAAGGGTAAATACTCCGTTGATATCGCCAAGCTGGTGGCTACGGAAGGCAAAGCAGGAGACATCCTCCTTCAGGATGGCGACCAAATCTATATTCCCCCAAAAATGGACGTGATCTGGGTGAGCGGACAGGTGAAACAACCGGGTTTGGTGCCCTATGTGGAAGGGAAAGACTGGAAGTACTATATCGAACAAACCGGTGGCTACACAAACAACCGCAATACCTGGGGCACCCGAATCCTGAGAGGAGATAGCGGAAACTGGCTGAAACCATCTTCCAAGGTGGTGCTGCGCCCCGGAGACACTATCTTTGTACCGGATAAACAGGATCGGAATTTCTGGACTGATTTCAGAGACATTTTGGGTGTTACCGCTTCTGCTATTACGATTTTAATCGGGATAAGATCCCTCACAAATTAAGGAGTTTACAATATATGAAAGTACCTATGCTGGATTTACATGCCCAATACGATGCGTTGATGCCCGCAATCCGCACTCAACTGGATAATGTCTTTAGCGAACATCACTATATAATGGGCGCTCAGGTGAAAGAACTGGAAAACAGAATGCAGGAATATCTGGGCATTAAACACGCCATCGGCTGCGCTTCCGGAACCGATGCACTGGTATTGGCAGTGAAAGCTTTGAACATCGGGGATGGTGACGAAGTGATCACCACTCCTTTCACCTTCTTTGCCACCGCTTCCTCGATCTGGCGCAACAACGCCAAACCGGTATTTGTGGATATCGATCCAGATACATTCAACCTGGATCCCTCCAAGATCGAAGCTGCCATTACAAAGAATACCAAAGCCATCATGCCTGTGCATCTCTTTGGGCAATGTTCCGATATGGACGCCATTATGGAGATTGCCAAAAAGCACAATCTGAAGGTGATCGAAGACAACGCTCAGGGCATCGGAGCTACATGGAATGGCAAGATGAGCTGTTCCTTTGGTGATATCGGAACCCTATCCTTCTTCCCCAGCAAGAATCTGGGCGCAATGGGCGATGCCGGCATGTGTCTCACCAATGATGATGAACTGGCCGCCGGCCTCAGACAACTGCGCGTACACGGTGAAAATCCCAAGTATTTCCACAAATGGGTGGGGCTAAACAGTCGCTTGGACACCCTGCAAGCCGCTGTGCTCCTGGTGAAGCTGGAGGCTTTGGCGGATTGGAGCCGTGCACGCCGGGCAAATGCCGCTTTCTACGATGAACAGCTCAAAGGAATTCCCGGATTGAAGACCCCCAAAATTGCGGAGAAAGCAGTAAGCATATACAATCAATATACTTTGGTATGCCAGCAGCGCGACGAACTGATGGCGCATCTACAAAAGAAAGGCATCGGCTGTGCAGTCTATTATCCCCTGCCTCTGCACTTGCAGGAATGCTTTGCAGAATTGGGCTACAAAGAAGGTGATTTGCCCGTCTCCGAGCGAAAAGCCAAGCAAGTTCTCTCTATTCCCATCTATCCGGAATTGACTGCAGATATGAAGCAGTATGTGGTAGATAGTATCCGCGAATTCTTCACCAAATAGGAGTGTGATGTGCGTTTTATAGTATGCATCAAACAAGTCCCCAATACTACTGAAATCAAGATTGATCCCGTTACCAATACCTTGGTGCGTGAGGGTGTGGAAAGCATCCTGAATCCCTTCGACCAATACGCAGTGGAAGAAGCGGTGCGGCTGAAAGAGGCTCACGGTGGCACTGTAGTAGCCATCAGCATGGGCCCCTCTCAGGTGGAAAGCACTCTCCGGGAAGCAGTATCCCTGGGTGTGGATGAGATCATCCTGCTTTCCGACCGTAAATTTGCCGGTGCCGATACCTGGGCTACCAGCTACACTCTGGCTGCTGCGATCAAACGCATAGGAGATTTTGATCTTATCCTTACCGGACAGCAGGCGATAGACGGCGATACCGCTCAGGTGGGTCCCGGCATCGCAGCGCATCTGGACATCCCGCAAACCTGCTTTGTGCGCAAGATCGAAAGCCTAGACAGCCATAAAGTGCGTGTACAACGTCTGATGGAAGACGGTTATGACACTCTGGAGATCTGCACACCTGCGCTGATCTCTGTGGTGAAAGAGATCAATACGCCGCGTCTGCCTTCTCTGCGCGGAAAACGCAATGCCAAAAGTGTGGAGATGACGGTGTGGAATGCCAGTGATCTGGGCTTGGACGAAAGCAAAACAGGGCTGAATGGATCACCTACACAGGTGTTGAACATCTTTAGCCCCAAACACGAAAAACAGGTGGAAAAGTTCGAGGGCGACAGCGACGAAGCCGTGGATCTCATCATCCGCCGTTTGGACGAAATTACCAAGAGATAATTATGCTTAGATTTCCCAATATCAGTCCCGAAATAGCCAGTTTCTCCTTCTTGGGCTTGGATTTGCATATCCGTTGGTACGGGCTCTTTTATGTATTGAGCTTTGTGGTGGCATACTTTCTGTATAGACCGCTTCTGCGCCGGCGCGGTATCGAGCTCGAGCGCGAGAAATACGAGTCCATCATCTTCTACATCATGCTGGGCGTGATTTTGGGCGGACGCTTGGGCTATATCCTCTTTTACAACCTGCCATACTACCTTCAGAATCCGCTCATGATCTTTGCGGTCTGGGAAGGCGGTATGAGCTTTCATGGCGGTGCTTTGGGAGTGATCATAGCCGGCATCCTTTTCTGTAGAAAGTATAAGCTTACTTTTTACAAAATTGCCGATCCTGCCATGCCTTTGGCGGCGATAGGACTGGGATTGGGACGTTTGGGAAACTTTATCAATGCCGAGCTCTGGGGCAAAGTAACCACATTGCCTTGGGGCATGATCTTTCCCGGTGCGGGAGAGCTTCCCCGACATCCCACCCAACTATATGAGATGATAGCGGAGGGACTGCTGTTGGGTCTATTTACATGGTATCTATTGGGAAAAAAGCTGAAAGATGGTGCTGTATTTTGGGCCTTCATTGCTTTCTACGGTGTAGTCCGGTTCCTTATCGAATTTGTGCGCGTACCGGACGATATTAGTTTTTATGAGGATTTTGGCTTCATCTTCGGTATAATGACTATAGGCCAATTCCTTTCTCTGCTGATGGTGATATCTGCGGGAATTGGATTCTGGCACATTTACAGGAGGCGCGATGAAGCGCTTTAGCATATTTTTGATAATAGTACTGACCATGTTTTTATCGGCCGCATGCAGCAGCAATATGCGGCTGAGTGAAGAAGAAAAGCTGAAGCGGGAACTAAAGAAGTGGGAGAGCTTTTCCGGAGACGGGATTGCCGAGATTTCCGCTTTCGGAATTAGCCTGCGCAAGCCCTTCCATATAGCCAAAAGCATGGATCAGATGCGCATGGACATCATCGAAGGCGGCCTTATGGGCGCTACGGGATCCCCGCTGGTCAGCATCTATATGGGCGAATACTTCAGCCTGAAATCCACCCTGATGCCTGCCTTGGAAGCGCTCAATATAGCCGACAAAATCCCTATGTCTCCCTTGTCTGCGCTGTCCTCTTCTGAACAGATCTTTGATCGCTTTGGCGCTGAGATCATCGCCAACAAAGCCATTATCCGGGACAGTCTGGAGATCAGATTCCGCAAGAACTATCAACTGGAATCCGCGGTGGACAAAGCATCCGGCACACGCCTGGAAGCAGCTTATAACTCCAAGGGAGATCTGGATGAACTGGATCTCCGTATTGGTAAAGGCATGGCTGCCACACTCATCTTCGACAGCGTGGATTATGAGCCCCCGCAGATAATAGCATTGGAGCGCAAGGAAGCCACATCAGACGGCCTCATGGACATCCTCAACCAAGGAGGTCTGTTTGACCTTTTGAAAGGCTTTATGGGGGAACAGTGATAGCCCGCTACACTCTACCGGAAATGGAACGCATCTGGACGCTTGAGAACCGCTATCGTTGCTGGTTGGAGGTGGAATTAGCCGCCGCAGCCGCGATGCATGAGATGGGCAAGATTCCCACAGCGGACTACAACGATATCTGTGATAAAGCGGATTTTGATGTGGAACGCATTGCCGAGATCGAAGAAAGCACACGTCACGATGTGATCGCTTTCCTCACCAATGTAGCCGAATATGTGGGCCCCGCATCCCGCTGGATTCATTATGGAATGACCTCTTCGGATGTGTTGGACACTGCTACCGCTTTGCAATTGAAGCAAGCCGGTGAATTGATCCTGTCCCAGTTGCACCGCTTGGCGGAAAACCTGAAGTTAAAGGCCAGAGAGCACCGTCACACCCTTTGTATGGGGCGCAGTCACGGTATCCATGCCGAACCTACCTCGTTCGGGCTGAAATTTGCACTATGGTATGACGAAACCCAGCGCAACATCAAGCGCCTGGAAGATGCCATCAGCGTGGTAAGTGTTGGTCAAATCTCCGGAGCGGTGGGCAATTATGCGCATCTGGATCCGGAAGTGGAAGAGCGCGCTTGCAAACACCTGGAATTGCAGGCGGTAAACATCTCCACACAGGTGATTCAGCGCGACCGTCATGCCCAATTCCTCTTCACTATAGCACAGATCGGCTCCACTCTGGAGAAGATGGCTCTGGAGATTCGCCATCTGCAACGCACTGAAGTGCGCGAAGCGGAAGAGAACTTCAGTAAAGGGCAAAAAGGCAGTTCCGCCATGCCCCACAAACGCAATCCCATCCTTAGTGAACAGCTTTGCGGCCTGGCCCGGATACTGCGCGCCAATGCCGACGCCGCCATGGAAAACAACGCTTTGTGGCACGAGCGTGACATCTCTCATTCCAGCGTAGAGCGCGTGATATTGCCGGATAGCTGCATCCTCATCCACTACATGCTGGTAAAAAGCAGCGCCATGATTGAGACTTTGGCGATATACCCCGAAAACATGATGAAAAACATAGAACTCACCCGTGGTCTGGTGTTTTCCCAAGCCTTGCTTTTGCATCTGGCAAACAGCGGCATGACCCGTGAAAATGCCTACGCAATGGTCCAAAAAGAAGCCATGAAATCCATAAACGATGGTGACGACTTCAAGAGTCTGATCCTCGCAAACCGCGAAATCCGTGATGCTCTGGGCCTAGATACCATCTCCGCCATCTTCAGTTACGATCGCTATCTGAAGCATGCGGATTATATCTTGAAGCGCTGTGGCATCCTCTAGAAATCCGGGAGTATTTATGAAATACATCCTCATGATCATCTTCGCTCTGCTCATCTGCCTGCCTGCCTTTGCTCAAAATGCAGACCGCATCAACGGTGTGTGGTTCAATGGCGAAAAAAGCAGCAAAATCGAGATCAGCCAAACTGAAGCCGGTACCTTTATCGGCAATATCGTTTGGTTGCGCGAGCCCAACGATGCCAAGGGAAATCCCAAAACCGACTTTCGCAATCCGGACGCAAAGCTTGCCAAACGTCCCCTGATGGGCTTGCAAGTGCTTACCGGATTGAAGTTCGACGGCAAAAGCAAATACAGCGGCGGCAAGGTCTACGATCCCAAAAGCGGCAAAACCTACTCTGCCAAAGGAGAAATGGTGAACAACAACACTCTGGCACTGAGAGGTTTCATCGGCATTGCCCTGGCCGGCAGAACCGAAACCTGGATCCGTACCACAAAGTGAACAAGATACAGCTGGGCGTATCAAGCTGCCTTCTGGGGCACGAAGTGCGCTATGACGGCGGCCACAAATATGACTCCTGGGTTGTGGATACCCTGGGAAAATACTGCGAATTCATCCATCTTTGTCCCGAACACGATTGCGGCATGCCCATCCCACGGGAAGCGCTGAATCTGCAGGGTACAAAAGACGACTATCGGATGCTGACACACAAGACAGCCAAAGACTACACTCAACAGATGCTTGACTGGTGTGCGCCGGTGATAGAAAAATTGGCTAAAGAACAGCTCTGCGGCTACATCCTGAAAAGCAAATCCCCTTCTTGCGGCATGGAGCGCGTGAAAGTGTATCCCTTGCATGGCGGAGCCGCAGTTAAATCCGGAGTGGGCATCTTTGCAAAAGAACTAATGAAAGCCTTTCCCCATTTACCGGTAGAAGAAGAAGGCCGTCTGCACGATCCTGTCCTGCGCGAAAACTTCATAGAACGCATGTTTGTGATGCACAGTTGGAATAACTTAGTAAATGAAGGACTTACGCCAGGCAGCCTGATTCGCTTTCACACAGTACACAAATACCTGTTGATGGCACATAGCCCCAAACACTACCGTGAAATGGGCAAGATGGTAGCAGACATCAAGGACTATCCGATCAATGAATTTGCCAAGCTGTACTTTGAAAAGCTGATGACTGCCTGTAGTGCACACGCCTGCCCCAGTAAGCACCAAAATGTACTGCTGCACCTCCTGGGTTATTTCAAAAACGATCTGGATAGCTTTGAAAAACAGGAACTTATCCTGTTGATCTCGCAGTACAAAGATGGACTGATACCCCTGATTGTCCCCATCACCCTGATAAATCACTATGTGCGCAAATACAGCAAGGAGTACCTCGCGGATCAGGTGTACTTGCAGCCTCATCCCATCGAACTGAAACTAAGAAACCACGCTTGATATCTGCAGAATTGCCGGATGAGATAACAGGATTATTTTGTAACAAACAACCATAAAGCTATATTGGCAGTGAGAGAGAAGGTGAAAAGATTGAACTTCGTCCTTTATGTGGCAATTACGCTCAGCTTTTTTGCTGATGAATGCATGCAACAAATCCAAAGCAGAACCTGAAATCTCACTCCCGGATATCAGTGTACTGGCACATCCTCTGTTTGATGCAGAACAGTATTATATGGGCTCCATATCTCATGCGTTAGATATGTCCGTCTTGCCGCAGATGGTGCTCAGCAAAAACGAGCTTGGCCCGGAATATGATTTGTGGGCAATGGATAGCGATGGCGTGATAGTAAGCGATCTGGACAGTCTCTTACAACAAATCTTCGAGAATCAAATTTCTTTCTTGACAAAAATCCAAGCTATGCATTTTATGTTTTTAGCCTACAGACCCTACATAGAATGCCCTCCGAATCGTGGGGACACCGCCCGGTGCTCCCCACGTTTTTTATTTATAACGAGAAATAATGTCATATCAGGCTTCATTGCCTATTCATCCCCGGAGAATCAAGCGGATATGAAGCAGATATCATCCCGTTATAAAGCTGTGGTCACTCGATGATAACGGGACAATATCACCTTTAAATCTTGTTGAATCCAAGAGCAGGAAGACCACGCCAAAAAACATCCTTGACACCTCGGTCAATAATCCCAAGCTTGAAATCATCAAAACAATGGTGGAAATATTATGACTGCAACGCCCTCCCCGGGAGCGGGCATCCTTCGCTTCTGCATTGGGATTATTCTCCTTTTCTCTTTGATCCAGTGGCAGTTAAACGCTCAGATTGTCACCATCGGCTACGAGACTTATTTGGATCAACACCTGCCCATTGAGCCCCTGGCGAAATACAGTTACACGCAACAGCTTTTTCCCGCCGAAGAAATCCCCCTTTCCGGAACCATCACGCATATCGGCTTCAAGTACAACGTCAGTAGCAGCATCTTTTTTGAGGGTAACAAAGCCTGGAAGATCTACATGGGCGAAAGCTCTGCCGATACTATGCAGGACTGGATTGATGTGGATCAGCTTAGCCTGGTTTTCGATGCCTGGCTTGCTGCCGATATGTTCAGTTCAGGCTTACCGGGATCGGGCTGGCTGGTGATCCCGCTGCAGCAGTCGTATAACTATTCCGGAGAGCAAAATCTGGTATTGGCGGTGGATGAAAACAGCTATGGCACCGGTAGCAGCAGCGACGATTTCGTGTGTTGGACGCTTGATAGTCCCCATGCGCTATTCTATCAAAGTCTGGTCGATAATCCCGATCCGCAAAATCCGCCGGAGACGTTCTATAGCACCAATGCGCTGAGTTATCTGAGGTTGCATTTTGAGGATTCCGGTGGTTTGGATGTGCCCTCCAATCTTACGGGATGCTATGTGGATGATGCTGTTCAGCTTACATGGGATCCGCCGGTTGGGGATGTGGCAGGTTACCGTCTGTATCGGAATGATTACTTCTACTGTGTTTGCTCATCCAATTATTATAGTGACACACAAGTGCAAGCGGGAGAATCTTATAGCTATTATGTTCGGGCAGAATACGGAGGCGGCGAGCTATCCGAGCCATCGAATACATTCTTCATCGAAATCCCCGATGGAGGAGCGCAGTATATACTCTATCAATCGTTTGAGAGTCTGGAGCCGTTTCAGACAGATTTTGGCAGCTTTGACAATCTGGATGAGGATGGATCGCCCACCTGGACACCGGATTCCTTTAGCTTTCCCGGCGCTTCAGAAAGCATGCCCTGGATCTCTTTTGCTCCAACTCAATGCATTCCGCCCCTGCAGATTAGTGCTCATTCAGGTTCCAGTATGATAGCTTCACTTAGCGCTATCAATCCGCCCAATGACGACTGGCTGATCCTGCCAAATCTAAGGCCGGGAACCAATTCCAAGCTCAGCTTTTGGGCGCGTAGCCTCTCTTCTGCCTACGGTTTGGAGCGTTTGCGGGTGATGATCTCCACAACGGGTAGAGAGCCGCATCAGTTCAGCACAATCCACTCTGAGGCCTTCATCTCGGTACCGGCAGATTGGACCTATTACGAGTATGACATCAGCGCATATAGTGCAATTGACATAAATCTGGCGATAAACTGCGTATCGGCGAATGCGGCAATGCTTTGCATCGATGATCTGGCGGTCGTGGGCGAAAATGGTTGGGTGGGAAATGAAGATGAGACCGCTCCGGCATTTATACATGGACCAAATCCTGCCCGGGAAAGCTTTTATCTGAAGCATGAGCAACCTTTTGATCTGGAAGTGTATAACATCCGGGGACAAAGGATTCTGCGGGAGCGAGGGCTGCGGGAATACCGGTATCGCGGTGCAAAACTATGCGCGGGTATATATCTCCTGAAAGTAGATACACCGGGGCAAAGCAGGATACTGAAACAGGTGATATTGCCCTGATGAGCGCACTGGAAGACTACCTACAGGAGTTGCTGGCAACTCCCCGGCACGCAACTACCATAGTATCCTCGCAAGTGTATGAGCCGCGCAAGGCGATTAGGCAAGCGTTCCCGGACTACATTCACAAAGATATCCAACAAATCCTTGCCAAGCAGGGAATTACGGAGCTGTATCAACACCAGGTTGCAGCTTTGCATAAAGTCTTTGAGGGGCAAAACATCGTGATCAGCACATCGGTTTCCAGCGGTAAAAGCCTGGCATACTGGCTGCCCATATTGCAGGAAGCTGCCAGCGGAACCAAAGGAAAAGCGTTGTTGCTGTATCCAACCAAGGCTTTGGCTCAGGATCAATCACAAAAGCTGGCAGGATATTGCACTTCCTTGGCGGCTGTAAGCGGGAAGCGCATCTTCAGCGCCATCTACGACGGCGATACACCTACCAATCAACGCAGTAAAATCCGCAGGCAAGCCGATGTGGTGGCCAGTAATCCGGATATGCTGCACATCGGGATATTGCCGAATCACGCCTTGTGGTCTTCGTTCCTGTCACGCCTGAAGTATGTGGTGATCGATGAACTGCACTATTATCGCGGAGTGCTGGGTTCGCACTTTGCCAATGTTTTGGTGCGCTTACGGCGAATCTGCAAGATGTATAATGTAAATCCAATATTTATATGCACATCCGCCACATTGGGAAATGCCCGGGAACTGGCAGAGAATCTGCTGGGAACATCGGTGTGTGATATCTGTGAAGATGCTTCCGAACAAGGAGAACGGCATTATCTCATCGTGAATCCGCCCTTGGTGCAGCAGGATTTGGGGATACGGCGCAGTTCGATGATGGAATCGGTTACTTTGGCGAAACTGGCGCTGTCTTACGCTTTGCAGAGCATCCTCTTCAGCGTAACCCGGCGCAGTGTGGAAATGCTCTTGCTGCACATGCCCAATACCTGGCAGGATCAGATTGCTCCATATCGCAGCGGTTATCTGCCCTCAGAGCGGCGCAAGATCGAGAAAGACCTGCGTGAAGGGCGTTTAAAGCTGATTATATCTACAAACGCACTGGAACTGGGGATAGATATCGGCGGCTTGGATCTGGCCATCATCAACGGCTATCCGGGATCCATTGCCGGAATGCGTCAGGAAGCAGGACGGGCGGGCAGAAAGGGCCGGCCGGCGCTGGCAATCTTGGTGGCGGGCTCCAATCCCCTGGATCAATACATCTGCCATCATCCGGAATATCTCTGGCAGACCAATCCGGAGCAGGCCTTGATCGATCCCCAAAATACCGAGATTCTGCTGAAGCAATTGGATTGCGCGGTATCGGAGCTTTCATTCAAAGAAGGGGAAAGCTTTGGAAATATGGACTATACGGAGCTAAGCGCTTATCTGGAGATATTGGAGGCAGAGGGTAGAATCCGTAAGCTGGGTGATAAATATCTGGGTATCAGAGAGCGCTATCCGGCTGGAGAGGTCTCTTTGCGCAATGCCTCGGATGTGTATCCGATTCTGGCGGAGGACGAATGCATCGGATATGCGGATTCAGCCAGCGCTCTGTGGATGACGCATCCTCATGCCGTCTATCTGCATGCGGGGGAGACATGGATCGTGGAGCAATTGGATATGGATAAAGGAGTGGTGAGGATAAAGCCTTTTATGGCAGATTATTACACCCAAGCTCTGCAGGAGAGCGATTTGAGTGTTCAACAACTGCAATTGCAGCATCAATACAATTGGGGGCAAAAGCATCAGGGGCGGGTGAAGGTGGTCACCAGAGTCACAGGTTTCAAAAAGATCCGGTTTGGTAATATGGAAAACCTGGGTGTGGAAGAGCTGGATCTGCCGCCGCAGGAATTGGATACGGTGGCGTGGTGGATATCTATTTCACACAAGGTGGTGGACAAAATCCGCCAAAAAGGGTTGTGGAACAGCGATCCCAATGACTATGGCAAGGCTTGGAACAAGCTCTGTGCTGCGATCCGGGAGCGGGACGGATATCGTTGCGCAAGCTGTGGCGCAAAAGAGAATGACAGGGCATGGGATGTGCATCACAAAGTGCCTTTCAGAAAGTTCAATAGTGCACTTCAGGCAAACGATCCCGCCAATCTGATTACCTTGTGTCCGCGCTGTCATCATCTGGCGGAACAGCGGGTAAGAGTGCAGAGCGGCATAGCTGGTTTGGCGTATCTCATCCACAATCTGGCGCCATTCTTTGTAATGTCCGATCCTTCAGATTTGGGCCTGCATTTCGAGCCGGAATCTGATCTGGCAAATGGGGCTCCGGTAATTGCGCTTTATGATATGGTGCCGGGGGGAATAGGTCTCAGCAAAAAGCTCTATGAGATCCAGGATAAGGTGCTGAAAGCCGCTCTGGATCAGGTGAGAGACTGCCCTTGTGAAGACGGCTGCCCGGCATGTGTGGGTCCGGTAGCGGAAATGGGAGAGGGAGCCAAGGAACACGCGCGCGCCATTTTGGAGGAAATGCTTTCTGCAATGCAGGATAATTAAGCATTTTGCTTGACATCACGAAGCACTTATTTTATCTTGAGTAATCACTATAAGGCACATGAGGTACCACATGGAACTTAAAAGTATCCAGCTTAGCTTTCCTGAAGATTGCAATATCATTCTGGGACAAAGTCACTTCATCAAGACAGTGGAAGATTTGTATGAAGCAATGGTAAACAGCGTTCCCGGTATCCGGTTTGGTTTGGCCTTCAGCGAGGCATCCGGACCCTGTCTGATCCGCAAAGAAGGCACAGACAATGAACTCATCGAGTGTGCAGTGCAGAACTTGCGCATGCTGAAGGCGGGACACTGTTTCATGATCGTGATGCGTGATGCCTTCCCCATCAATGTCTTACCGGCGGTAAAAGCTTGCCGCGAAGTAGTGCATATCTTTTGCGCTACGGCAAATCCCACCTCGGCGATAGTGGTTGAAACCCCTCAGGGCTGCGGTATATTGGGTGTGGTGGACGGTTACTCTCCCAAAGGAGTGGAGTTGGATACCGACATCAGTCATCGCAAGAAATTCCTGTTGGATATCGGATACAAGCGCTGATGCGCCTCTTTGTAGCTCTTCCGCTTCCGCAAAAGCTGAAACAGCAGCTTGAGGATGCGTTGGTCTATCTGCAAGGCATCAAACATACCGGAATCAACTGGGTGAAGCCCGAAAACCTGCACCTAACCGTGAATTTCATTGGAGAGGTGGCAGAGCATAGATTACCGGAACTAAAAGACCTATTGGGGCGTGAAGCCAAGCGGCATACTGCGGCGGTGTTGCAAGCCGAAGGGATCGAGCTTTTCCCTTATCGCTTTCCGCGCCTGATCTGGTTGAAACTGAGCGGTGAAGATCAGGTTTTGAGGACTCTGAAACGGCAGACACTTAATAGCCTCCGGCTGCTGGGTATTGAAGCAGATCCCCAAAAACTGGAGTTGCACGTCACTCTGGGGCGCATCAAGACGCACCAAAGCCCGGATTTTGAGCGTGCCGCATTGTCCTACTCTATACCCCGGGAAGAGATGATATGGGATACCATGATCCTGTACAAAAGCCTTCTGAGACCGGATGGTCCCAGATACGAGATAATAGAACAGTATAATCTAAAATAAAACGGAGGAAAAATGCTGGATAAAAACAAAGATGCAGCCTTGAAAACCGCTATTTCCCAACTTGAGAAGAAATTCGGAGTGGGCACTTTAATGCGCCTGGGAGACAAACCCATGAAGACAGTCGATGTTATTCCCACCGGAGCTTTCAATCTAGATATCGCCCTCGGTATTGGCGGCGTGCCAAAAGGCAGGATTACAGAGATCTATGGCGCCGAAGCAAGCGGAAAAACAACCCTCAGTTTGCATGTGGCAGCAGAGTGTCAGAAGCTGGGCGGGATCGTGGCATTCGTGGATGCGGAGCATGCTCTGGATGTATCTTATGCCAAAAGACTTGGCGTTCAGACCGATAACATGCTGCTATCTCAACCGGACGGCGGAGAGCAGGCACTGGAAGTAACTGAGACTTTGGTAAGAAGCTCTGCAGTGGATCTGATCATTGTGGACTCTGTGGCAGCTTTGGTGCCAAAACAGGAGATAGAAGGCAATATGGGAGACAGCCATGTAGGCCTGCAAGCACGTCTGATGAGCCAGGCTCTGCGCAAGCTTACTGCCATAGTATCAAAGAGTAACACAGCAGTGATCTTCATCAACCAAACCCGCATCAAGATTGGCGCTCCTGCGTTTGTGAATCCTGAAACTACCACCGGCGGAGTGGCGCTGAAGTTTTACAGTTCCCTGCGCTTGGAAGTGCGTTTTGCCGGCGCCATCAAAGAAACTGGCGGCGATACTCAGGTAGTGGGTGCGCGCACCAAGGTGAAAGTGGTGAAGAACAAATTTGCCCCACCGTTCAAAACAGTAGAATTCCCCATCATCTTTGGCGAAGGTATCTCTCATCTGGACATCCTAATCGATATGGCTTCCAACTATGATATCGTGAAGAAGAGCGGATCCTGGTATGCCTATAACGATGAAAAACTGGGGCAGGGTCTGGAGAAAACCAAGCAGTATCTTTCCGAAAATCCCAATCTTTTGCAGGAAATCGAAGATAAACTGAGAGCCAAAGTGACCCCGGAAGAGTTCATCGGCGAAAACACCGACAATGATTCTGAAGTATTGGACGAAGAATAAACGCCTCAGTTATCTAAGTCTGGACAATGAATTGTGGGGGGTTCTGCCAACCGGAACCCTCCATTACCTTTTTCCCTTTGCGGCAGAGCTTCAGATCGATGAAAGCCGCACTGAAGAGCTAAAGAACGAACTACGTAAAAGAGCCTGGGCGCAGATCACCGAATACCTGGCCAAAAGCGAACATAGCGAATATCAATGCCGTAACTACCTGTATAAACAGCAGTATCACGTATCCATCATTGAACAATGCATCGGCATCTGTAAAGATAAGCACTACATCGATGACCGGCGTTTTGCTACACTATATATCTCAGCTTTGCTGGAACGCGGAAAGAGCCGCCGCGCCATCTTGCAAAAGCTGAGCGAACATCGCATCCCCCGTGAGATTTGTGATGAACTGATTCAAGAGCTGGATGAACCGGAGCAAAACCTGGGAAAGCTGATAGAACAGATCTCCGCGCTGCTGCACAAATACCGCGATGAAGAACCTCGCAAAGCCAAAGAGAAGATATTTGCCTCGCTGTATCGGAAAGGCTTTGATCTGGATATGATAAACGAAGCCTGGCGGGAAATCCACCAATGAAACCAATACAGGGTCTTGCCATCTGGCTGGGAAGCATGTTTCTAATCACTGGCTGCGTATATCAGGGCATAAATCAATACCCATTCAGCTCTGCCCTGCCAAGATACCATGATCTGCTGCCGTTTCTGAATTCCATTATTGGCCAATATCCTGGATCCATTGAGCATCGCATCCTGGGTTTTTCCGGCACAGAACATTTACCCATCTATGCTGTCGAAATTGGGAAGGGAAACCGCAACATCCTGATCATCGGGCAGCATCATGCAGACGAGCTTTTGGGGCTGGCTATCAGTCAACATATGATCCGCGAACTCAGTAGCGGCGGGCAGAGTGATGCTGGGATTCGGGCAGTGTTGGAGGAATATCGCATTTGGATAGTGCCGAGCATCAATCCGGAAGGCTGGCGAGTGGTGAGTGACGGATCTACGCGTGTGAAGCGCAAAAACAACCGTGATACAGATGAAAATGGGAAACTGGATCTGCGTACCGACGGAGTGGATTTGAACCGCAATTACCCTGTATTTTGGGATCAGGACACAGAGGTCAATCACATGAGTTCATATTACAAAGGCAGTGATCCCTCCTCCGAAGACGAAGTCAAGGCTATCATCAGCCTGAGCCGCAAGATTCCCTTTGAGCTTGCCATCTTCTATCATTCATCCATCACCGGAGCATTGAACGAACGTATCTTTTTGCCTGCGGTTGCCGAGGAGAGCTCCTCTTATCTGAAACTGCAGGAGTTGGCAGAATTCTATGCCGCAAAGGTACCACGGGATTACTATCGGGGCACATACACAGTGCACAGGGGCAGTAGTTCCAGAGTGGGGAATGCGCGTAACTTCTTTTACCACAGTCAGAATGCTGCAGCAATGCTGATAGAGGTGGGAGGCGTAAACCGCTGGGGACAGAGCATCACACATCCTTCTCAGAATATGGTGGAGCGCATCAATAAACGCCATTTCAAGGCATTTATGGCATTGTTGAAGTACATGAGTGCGGGGTAACGAGAGTCATGTCAGGCAAGGTGTGGTAATCTACGAATTGTCATAGCGACCGAAGGAAGCCTTTGGATCATTCTCCTCTTTCCCTTTGTTCTATGCAGTGCTGAAGCTGATATCAAGCCGTTATCATCCTGTGTTCACTCGATGATAACCCGATAATATCAGGTTCAAGTATCGATAAACCAGAGGATGAATAAAGCTTTTGAACCGTTTGGTAGATTATCAGGCAAATTGGAGTTTGGCAGTCCAGTAGCAAAACGACATTCGTGCCTTGACAAATTATTAGAGCAAAAAGAAGCTGCTGCCTCCCTCTTTGGCCAGGAGTCCCTTCAACTCCAGATTGGTGAGCACAGTGGAGAGCCTGCCTACGCTGAAGCGGGTTGTTACCAGGATTTCATCGAAAGCGAGGGCTTTTTGCTCTGTCTTAAGAAGGTCACACACCAGTTGTTCATCGGCGCTGAGGATGCATTCCAGCTCGATCTGAGGTACTTTATCGGTCTGAAGTCCCATCAGGAGCTGCAGATCCTCGGGGCAGTTGATGAGGGAAGCACCGTGTTTGATGAGATGATTGGGTCCTTCGGCGTTGCGGTTATTGATATTTCCTGGCATAGCGCAGACATCGCGGTTTTGTTGTAAAGCGTTTTTGGCGGTGAGCAGGGCACCGCTGTCGATGTGTCCTTCTACGATAAAGACCAGTTCAGACAATGCGCTGATGATGCGATTTCGGGCGGGGAAGTTCCATCTGTCGGGCTTTGTACCCGGTTCATATTCGCTGATCAGGATGCCGTTTTGGATCACTCTGTCTGCCAAATCCCGGTTCTGGGGCGGATAGGTATTTTCCAAACCACAGGCCATCACAGCCACGGTGCTGGTTCCTTCCTTCAGGGCAGTATGATGGGCTACGGAATCCACTCCCAGAGCCAATCCACTAATGATGTTCACCTTTTGCCGACACAATGGAGAGATCAGCTTCACACACATTTCTCTGCCATAAGCCGTGGGATGTCGGGTTCCCACTACACCCAAATTCTTCTCTCTTTGCAAGCAATCCGGATTGCCGCGGTAATATAGGATCAAAGGCGCCGCATAGATGTCACGCAGACGGGCGGGATATTCGTGAATGTTCAAAGCCCGGATGTTGTAATGCTGCATCAGCTTTTGAATCTGAGTGAAGTTTGCGGGCAGAGCTCCAGCTTGCAGATATACCGAACTTTCAGCATCGACCAGGCCGCTATGATACAGGGGATGATCTTTGTGCCCAACAAATTCTGTGGGTTCGGGGTAATGATTCAGTAGTTCCAGGCACTGCCGGAAGCTAAGTTTCGGAGCGGTTTTCAGGCATAGCCAGCTCTGATATTGTTCCTGTGTCACAGTGAATCCTGTATCTGTTTATAAAGATGGTATTTCAGCGCTTCCAAGCCGATATTGCCCACGCTGGAGACGGCCAGTACTTTGTGTGAAGTGATCTGTCGGAACAGCTCGCTTACTTCTGCGATTCTGGCAATTCGTTCCGCTTCGGGGATGGTATCGATCTTGCTGAGGAGTATCGTAAAGGGCTTTTTCTCCATAAAGCTATCGTAGAGATACAGTTCCGCTTTCAGAGAGCGATAGGCTTCCACGGGGTCTTCACTGTTGATATCGATGAGATAGAGCAGTATGCTGGTACGTTGAATGTGGCGCAGGAACTGATGTCCCAAGCCCTTACCCATGTGAGCGCCTTCGATGATGCCAGGGATGTCTGCCATTACAAAGTGCCGATAATCAGAGACTTTCACTACTCCCAGCATTGGTTCCAAAGTGGTAAATTCATAATCAGCGATTTTGGGACGAGCGGCGGAAAGCACAGAGAGCAGAGTGGATTTACCGGCATTGGGAAAGCCCACCAGTCCCACATCGGCCATTAGTTTCAGTACTAATTCCAGTTCAATTTCTTCGGTGTGTTTACCCGGTGTGGCGTGGCGTGGCGCTTGATTTGTGGGCGTGGCAAAATTGCTGTTTCCCTTACCTCCGCGCCCCCCTTTTGCCAGCACTACAAGCTCTTCGGCTTCTGTAACATCGGCCAGTTTGATCTTCTTGCCATTTTCCAAAATCTGGAATATCTCCGTGCCTAGAGGCATAGGCAGGATCAAGTCTTCCCCGCTGGGTCCGGTTTTGCGCCCTCCGGCACCGGGAATGCCGTTTGGGGCTTTGAAGGTTTTAGTAAAGCGATAATCCAACAGGGTATTCACGTTCGTGTCCCCCCTTACAATGATGCTGCCTCCACGACCGCCATCACCGCCGTCGGGGCCGCCTTTGGGGACAAACTTCTCGCGCCGGAAGCTTACTGCGCCATCTCCGCCATTACCCGCTTTGATGCGGATTTTTGCATAATCGATAAACAAATCTACCTCTCTATAGAGCTATATGCTATAAGTGTTATTGGTTGATACATCAGGGAGTTTCCACGGTGTTTTGCTGAAGATCTCTAAAATAGATCCAAGGATTCATGTCTGGTTCCAGATATTCCCGTGGGCTATGTGCAAAGTCCGGGTTAATACTCTTTACGGTGTCACGGATGTGTTGTGGCAGATCACTATAGCCATGCTCCAGCTTTCTGCCTCTCAGCACAAAGAGCATCTGTCCTTCGCGGTCTCCCATCCTCATGAAGGGTAACCAGGGGCATATCCAGGTAAAGGATATCTCAGCAGGCACAGAACTGGCTTGAACATTTTCCAGATCAGCCAGTTTTGCCCGATACTCGCGCAACTCGGCAGATTGAAAGTAGTCGCTCTGAACATGATCTCCAAAGAGTTTGCGGGAGAGTACGTGCGGATAGAAGGGAAAGAGCTCCGAGTGATATACGATGCTTTCTTCGATCACTGTGGAAGGCAGAAACTGCCGGATATAGGGGATAGTCTTGGCATCGTATTCAAAGCGTTGGTTTACGGGATCGTTCCAGATGTGGATTACGGGGACCGTTGCTTGCGTGAAGGGATTTCTCCAGTTCTTTAGTACCTCTGAAGTGCGATGATCCAAAAATAGCCCCACCTCTTTTCCCATCAGACGGTAGCCGGCCTCGCTGCTGTCAATTCTGGCGATGCTAAAACCCTCAAAATCAAAGAGCTCCATGCTCTTCTGATCTGGCACAATACTATATACAGTACCGGAATAATGGAAGACGGTCTCTGCTCCGTTGAGATCACCAATTACCCGCAGATAGTCTGTCAAATAGCGTTGTTCCGCTTCATTGGCGCTCAGAAAGAGCGGAAAGAAGAGCAGCAGGGCAAAGAGTCTGCGCATCAACGAGACCTCCATCATATGTTTTTGCCATTTATGCAATAAGGCTGTGTGTGTCAAGTGTTTTGGCTTCGCAGATGGAACGTGCAAGGTAGAAGACTAACGATAACTACCATAGCATCGTGGTGGAAAGCCTGCATTGCAAGGATGCATATCCTGAAGCCCTGCATAAATGCTATACTAAAAGCCCTTAAGATGCATTGAATATCGATCCTGAATGCGAAAGTCAATAAATGCTCAGATAAACTGCAGCGTTTTCTCAATCCCGTTTACCTACCCTCAAACGCCAGCCAATCAATCGGCTGAAAGTGAAAGCAAGCGCTTCTCGTAGAGGCACGCTCCGATGTTCGCGCACCAGCATCAGAGGGATGATGGCTGCCCAGCGCAGGAGCGCACCCACTCCGAATACCACTTGTTCCGGATCCAGAGTGCGAAAACCGAGATCCAGGCTATTGGGGTAGAAGACACCGCTGGCCAGGGTTGAACTCATCATAAAGATACCTGTAACTGCCGCATAGATGCCGCTATAAGCTTGCTCCCGCCGTTTTGGGGCAATGGAGAGCACAAAGTTTGTGGTCACAATCCCGGTTCCAGCCCACATAAATCCGCTTAACACACCTTCAAGCCAGAGCAGGGAGTAGTTCTGTGCACTCATAAAGAGCCAGAATACGGGGTTCAAACCGCCCAGACACACGCAAATCTTCATTGCGGTTTTATTGCCGAAGCGATCGATGAATCTGCCCCAAAAGCTGAATGCCAATAGCGAAGAGCCCATGTGTAGAGTGTTATACATCTGCACTTGAAACAGGCCCATCTGCAGGTTCTTCAGCATGAAAGGCCCCCAGAAGGGACTGCCAACTCCAGTAGCAAACATCCATAGCGAGCCAAAAACAAGCAGCAAACGGAAGTCTTTGTCCATAAAAGGTTCACGGAATATCTCGCGCAGGCTTTTTGCATTGTGATGCAGCCGTTTACGCTCCGGTTGCCGGCTCAAAAAGAAGAGTCCGATGATGCCGATGATGGAGGCAAAGATATATACAAAGGCCAAGAAGATGGCTTGATTCTGGGGCACAAAGAAGGCATCCAGCCCCAGCATGATCTTGTAGCGCATGGCTTTGGAACTGTGTTCAAAGAGATCCACATGGTAGGATATCAGATAGCTGAAGATCAAGCCAATAATCAGGAGGATCTGATTGCGGGTGGAAAAGAAGCGTCCCCGGATCCTGAGGGGGATGAGGTCGCTGATCCAGGCAATCCAGATATTGGCGCCCACTGCCTGAAACCCGGCACTGAAAAAGAGTAGTGCCAGCATAAACCATATTCCCTGCTGTTGGTCTTTGAAGAGCAAGGCCAGTCCCAAAAAGAGCGTAAGAAAACGTCCCACAGCGGTTATCCACACGCAGGGCCACTTCCTTTGGGAGGTATGGTGGGAAAATGCCACTCCCAAAGGCTGCCAGATCGCCGAGAGTTGTCCCAAGGCTGAAAGCAGGCTGTATTGTAGCGGTGTGGCACCCAGCATCACCATCAGTTTGGTGATAAATGAGCTGCCGATCTGCGCCAGATTGCCATACACCTGTGCAAAGATACCTTCCCGCACAGAGTAGCGGAAGGTCTTGCGGATAATTTCCTGTTTTACCCGACGAGAAGGGACTGTGGTCGGCGTACTACTCAGTTGCACTAAAGAATTCCATTAATTTCACATAAAAACCGGCTTCCCAGGGGAAACCGGTTCTATATATCGCAATGGAGTGCCTTACACTTCCATTATTTCTTTTTCTTTGGCTTTTTCCACTTCGTCGATCTTTTTGATCCACTCGTCGGTGATATCCTGTACTTCTTTGAGGAGTTTCTTTTCGTCGTCTTCGCTGATCTCGCTGTCTTTCTTCATTTTTTTGGCCTGATCATTGGCGTCACGACGGATATTACGGATTGCCACGCGGGTTTCCTCGCTGATTTTCTTCAGGTTTTTCACGATATCTTTGCGTTTTTCCTCGGTGAGTGGCTGGAAGGGCAAGCGGATCACATTGCCGTCATTCTCTGGGGTAATGCCGATATTGGCGCCCAGGATGGCTTTTTCGATGTCTGCCAGAGTGGTTTTATCCCAGGGCTGCACTACGATGGTGCGGGGCTCGGGAATGGAGATGTTGCAGAGCTGTTTCACGGGAGTGGGCTGTCCATAATAGTTTATCCGGATGTCATCCAGGATGGACGCACTTGCCCTTCCGGTACGCACTTTAGTATACTGGTGTAACAGCGAATCAAAGGATTTCTGCATTTTTTCCGTAGAGTTGTTTTTGAGTTCTTGCATTGTGTACCTCGCTCTTAGGGATGGATATAAGTGCCGGTGTCGGCATCCTGGAGAGCAGCTTTCAGGTTTCCCGTTTTGGTTATGTTGAATATCTTGATGGGCATATTGTTGTCTGCGGCCAGGGAGAAGGCAGTGAGATCCATTACTCCGAGACGCTTCTCCAGACAGGTTTGGAAAGTAGCCTCGCGGATAAACTTCGCTCCGGGATCTTTCATGGGATCTGCGCTGTAAAGACCATCCACTTTGGTAGCTTTCATTACGATATCCAGTTTCAGTTCGATAGAGCGCAGAACGGCGGCAGTATCGGTAGTAAAATACGGATTTCCGGTACCTCCGGCCACAAAGCAGATTTTGCCTTTGGCGAGAGCTTCCTGCACTTTTGCGGCGCTGTAATGCCTGGCAATCTTGTCCAATACAAAGCTGGAGAAGACTTCAGCGGCACAGCCTTTTGCCTGCAATATTTCGCAGAGAAAGAGGGCGTTTTGGATGGTGGCGAGCATACCGATGTTGTCCAGAGTAACCCGGTTCAGGCTTTCGCCTTTCCAGCTACCGCCTCGGAAGATGTTTCCACCGCCCAATACAACTGCAATCCCGTATCCTTCGTTTTTGATCTCGATCAATTCGTCTGTCAGCTTGTCGCACACTTTGTTATCGAAGCCGAAACCGGCGGGTCCGGCCAGGATTTCTCCGCTGAGCTTCAGCATCAGCCGGTTGATTTTTTCGGGTTTGAAAGCGCTGTTCATCCTTGGTTTAAGGCTTTTTACTCGCCCAGGGAGAAACGAACAAAGCGGGCTAATTGGATGTTTTCGCCGGTTTTGGCCACAGCGTCGGTCAACAGGTCTTTCACTGTTCTCTTCTCGTCGCTGATCAGTCCTTGTTCCATCAAAGCGTGTTCGCTACAATACTTACGAATATTGCCTTCGATGATTTTGTCCATGAATTCAGGTTTCTTACCTTCGTTGATGGCTTTATTTTTGGCGATTTCTTTCTCGCGTTCGATAATGTCTGCAGGGATAGCATCAGCGGTGATAGCCAATGGATTGGTGGCAGCGATCTGCATGGCGATCTCTTCTGCCAAAGCTTTGAATTCGTCGGTTCTGGCCACAAAGTCGGATTCGCAATTCAGCTCGATCAATACACCAATCTTGTTGTTGAAATGGATGTACGAGTAGATGATTCCTTCTTTGGTCTCGCGCAGGCTTTTGGCCTCGGCTTTGGATATTCCGCGCTCGCGCAGATATTTGATGGCGTCATCCATATTGCCACCTGTTTCCACCAGAGCTTTACGGCACTCCATCATGCCTACTCCGGTTCTCTCGCGCAATTCTTTTACCATGGTTGCGGTAATCTCTGCCATTTTATTACTCCTTAAGATAAATGAGATGAGATGAAGCGTGCCGGAAATCACCGGCACGCAAGGATTTCCTTATTGTTCTGAGGCAGCCATTTCGGCTACCAGTTCTTCTTGTCCTTCGCTTTGAGTTTCGGGGGCTTCTACTTCTTCTTCGGCTATCACTTCAGAGATATCTTGGCCTTCAGTAGCGGCTCCGCGGCCTTCCAATACGGCATTGGCCATGATGTCGGCGATCAAAGCTATGGCACGGGTGGCGTCGTCGTTTGAAGGGATTACATAATCCACCAGATCGGGATCGCAATTTGTATCCACCATGGCGATGATGGGTATACCCAATATGCGTGCTTCGTGGATTGCAATGTCTTCATGCTCGGTGTCCACTACAAAGATCGCTCCCGGTTTGGCGTCCATATCGCGGATTCCGCCCAGGGAAAACTCGATCTTGTCGTGCATACGTTTCATTTTCTGAGCTTCGAGCTTGGTGTAGCTGTTGAGGGTACCGTCAGCTTCTATTTCCTCGAAGTATTTCATCTTTTCAATGCTCTGGCGGATGGTGGACATATTGGTGAGCATACCGCCATACCAGCGTTGATTTACGTAAAAAACTCCTGCCTTTTCTGCAGCTTCGCGAATGGAGCTTTGAGCCTGCTTTTTGGTTCCCACAAAGAGGATATATTCCTGCCGGCTCGCCACTTCTTTCATGAACTGATAGGCTTCGTTGATGGCATCGACTGTCTGTTTGAGGTCGATGATGTGGATCCCATTGCGTTTGATGAAAATGTACTTTTTCATCTTGGGATTCCACTTGAAAGTCTGGTGGCCAAAGTGAACACCGGCTTCCAACAGTTGTTTCATAGATACAACGGACATTTAATTTTCTCCTAATCTACGGTTAAGTGCTCCGCCAAAGGATATACGCAATTCAGAGGGGCTATCCCCTCACCGCCTTGCAACTCGCTTTGGTGGTTAATTTTGGCTTTAGTGCCAAGTGTCTGTGAAAGATTCGCTATTCCAAATATCGTCATTGTTCCAATAAGGGAATTTGTTCCCCAAACCCCGGATGTATTAACGTTTTGAGAACTGGAATTTCTTTCTGGCTTTCGGACGTCCGGATTTCTTCCGCTCCACCATACGGGGGTCGCGAGTCAGGAATCCGTGGGCTTTGAGTGCAGGTCTCAAGTTTTCATCGTATTCACAAAGAGCGCGGGAAATGCCATGACGTATGGCTCCGGCCTGGCCGCTGAGACCACCACCGGTTACATTTACGTACACGTCGAAATTCTCGGACATTCCAACGGTCAGCAGAGGCTGCTCCACAACCATTTCCAAGGTTTCGCGTTGCAGATATTTCTTCATGTGCACTTTGTTGATGATGCGCTTGCCGGTACCGGGTGTCAAACGAACCCTGGCGGTGGCGACTTTTCTTCTTCCTACGGAATCAAAGTTTTGCATACCTTATTAATCTCCTTACAGGCTAAGTTCCACCGGCTTCTGAGCGGCATGAGGATGCTCGCTGCCTGTGTAAACTTTCAGTTTTTTCATCATAGCGCGTCCCAGAGTATTCTTCGGCATCATGCCTCTTACGGCATGTTCGATAATACGCTCAGGATGCTCTTCCAATATTCTGGCATACGGGATCTCTTTCAGTCCACTGGGATATCCACTAAAAGATTTGTAAACCTTCTGCATGGCCTTGAGGCCGGTTACGCGAACTTTTTCAGCATTGATTACTACTACGTAATCTCCGCAATCAAGGTTCGGTGCAAAATACGGTTTGTTTTTACCACGTAAATAGGTGGCAATCTTTGTGGATAACCGACCAAGAGGCAGCCCCGTAGCATCTACAACATACCACGCTTGCGTGATGTCGCTTGGGCTTGGAGTGAGGGTCTTCATCGATTCTCCTTTACGATTTTATTACAGAATGTCATGATTTTAGCAGCCTAAATAGTGTCAAGAGAAAACATTGCCGATTTCCTCGTCTGAATTTACAGCGGAGAGACGATCATGTGGATCTACGCAGATAAATGGGGCAGATTGCGCAGATTTTCTTGAGGGGGGGGTGGCGATATGTCGAATTCTCAGGGAACAGTGAAGCTTTGATGTAGGCGGAACGGCGTCCGCCTCTACGGGGACAGCGAAACGAAGTGGAGCATTCAACAGGTGCGCAGCACCACCAACCGCAGCACTGCAGAACTATTAAACTAAGAACTCTTCCCATTCCTCCTGTATAGATCAAGCCTTACCGAAGCTGATATCAAGCCGTTATCAAACAGTGCTCACCCGATGATAACCCGATGATATCTGCTTCAGCACGAGTGTAAGCAAAGCGGAATACCAGTCGTCCAAATCCAGATGAATGTCCTTCCCTCAGCACAGCAGTCACAGCCAATATCCGCAGGAGAAAACAGGGTTCAGACCAGTGTCATTAAGCTGTTAACGGCGGCGAAAAACAAGCTGAATTCCCAAAATAGTAATTGCCAAAATCACACAAAAGGCGTATTATGTATGTAAAAGACAAAACTGGAAAAGGAATATGGAAGACATCTCCTATCGTATTGTAAAAGAGACAGATGCAGCCCGAATCTTGGAATTGTACCGTGCAGCAGGATGGTGGCAAACGGACGAAAATCCTCAATACATCGAGACCGTGAAGGGCATCATCGCCAATAGTTTCTGCTTCGTAATAGCCAAGCGCGGAGAGGAAATCATCGGCATGGGGCGAGCTATATCCGACGGATTGAGCGATGCTTATATCCAGGATGTGACGGTGTGGGAAGCAGAGCGGGGCAAGGGCATTGGCAAGGGCATCATCCGCGAATTGTTGCGCTATCTGAAAGAGCATAAACTGCAATGGATAGGATTGATCAGCGAGCCTGGCTATGAAGCCTTTTACGGCAAACTGGGTTTCAATGTGATGAAATCCTACACTCCCTTTCTGTATTCGGAAGATTAATATATGACTCCAGACCTTACTATGCCGGGGCTAAAAGCTCTGGACATCACCAATACGTTGATTCTGAGGGACTACCTTACCAAATATCCGCGGGAACATTGTGATTATACCATTACAAATCTAATGGTATGGGGCAAGATCTACAACAACCACTACCTGATTTACAAAGATCGCCTGGTGATTGTGAATCCAAAATACCAGTATATCCTCTTTCCGGTGGGGCCTTATCTGAATCCGGCAGAGCTCAAAGAGCTTGTTTTGATGTTTCGTCCCTACTTTCCGGAATCGCAGATCATTTTGTTTCCCCACGAATATTTCGAGCAGTATCCGGAAGTGCATGATGTGTTTGAGATATATGAAGATAGGGATTGGGCGGACTATGTTTACAGTGTGGAAAATATGGTTCACCTTAGCGGTAAAAAACTGGCGAAAAAGAAGAACCTCATCTCTCAATTCAGGCGTGCATATCCAGAATATAAAGTGTTGAAAATGACGGAAGACCGCTTGAAATACATCCTGAGTTTCACACATAAATGGCGCCGGGAACGCAGTGCCGAAGGCATATATCTGATGACGGAGATCAAGGCGATCGAAAACACACTGGAAGCTTGGCACAATCTGCCAGTGGAGGGGATCATCATTTGCCTGCACAACAAGATCGTCGCCTATTCCATCTTCAGTCCTCAGACCCAGGATATGGTTACTGTGCATTTTGAGAAATTTGATCCCGAGAAAAAGGGATCGGCTCAGGTGATAACATGGGAGACGGCGCGCTATCTGGAAAACCGCTATAAATGGATAAACCGCGAGCAGGACATCGGACTGGAAGGGTTAAGGCAAGCCAAGCTCAGCTATGTTCCGGATCGCTTTTCCCGCTTTTTTGGGTCCAGGCTAAAAGGAGATACAGTAGGGCGGTCAATGCCAGAAAACTGAGGACGAAAGCTGCAATGCGCCGGGGACGGGGGTTTAGCAGCATTTGCCAGATTATGGGCAGGCTATCCGCATGTTGCCAGCGGTCGCGATAGTAGCGTAGAACTTTGTCCTGTCTGATCTCTAATAACTTGCCCAGGAGCATTATATGACGCTGGTGATACATTCTTCCGGCTTTGGTTCCGTCCAGATTGTAGTAAGAATAGCCATGATAATCAAATTCCGGTAGTTTGGCAGTAAGGGCACAAAAGCCTTTATCAAAGAGCTCCTGAGCCAGAGGATTCTTGGTAAGTTCTTGATATTTGTGCAAATGCAATAGAGTACTCATCATCCCGCTGAGTGAAAAGTAGGGTGTTTCCGCTGGGTATTCCATAAACCAAATGCTGCTATCGGAAAGCGCTATGGAAAGATCCGCAACATCCGGATCCAGGCTGCGCAACATGTTTTCAGCGATGCCAAGTACTTCCAGATTCCGGTCCATGCCAGCGCGGTTTGCCAGGGCGTTCATACCTACGGACTGGGTGAGTGCGGATGCCCAGGGAGCCTTCTGATTGTACTTTGGATAATCGAAATCGTAGTATAGATAAGGGATGGAATCGCGAATAGATACCATATCCAGGAGTTTATCCGTAAGGGTGACAAAGTGTTCGGAACCTTCTCCCAGCAGGCGACGGTCATTTTCGTCCAGGGCTTCACTGGCGATGAAGAGGGCATTGTAGTGCTTTTCGCCGTCATTGTAGAGCTGCATTGGGATGTTCTGTTCATCCCGTACCGTCAATTGATTGAAGGGTCTACCGAAGATTGTGGCTGCCAGCTGTTCCGCCATACTGTATATCTTGGTTTCCGCCACTTGCCAGACTACGCTTACAAAGAGCAGGGATACCACGCAGGCTATAATAATGATGTATTTTTTGGGCATGACTTAGGTTCTTCTCCTTCTGATAATAAAGCTGGCGGCATATAATAGTGCTTGACATACAACTATCGTGGCGCCGGTGGGAAGATTTAAAGCAAAGGACAAGGCAAAACCTCCGAGAGCGGAGATAATGGCTACAATCACAGCAGTGATGATGGCTGTGTGCAGTCTTTGTACCAAATTGAAGGCGATCACGGCGGGCAGGATCAATTGTGCGGTTACTAGGATGATGCCGGCACTTTTTAAGTTGAAGACGATATTTGCCGCCAATAGCAGATAAAACACTTTGTCCACAGCATCCGTGCGGATGCGAAACACACCAGACATTTCCGCATTGTAGCTAAGGTAAAACAATTCTTTGTAAAAGAACATCACAAAAGCGATATTCAGAATATTCAGGATGCCCAGCGCCCACAGTTCATTGCCGGATATGAGCAGAACATTCCCAAAGAGGTAGCTGGAGAGGTCGAAGGTATAATTTCGGGAAAGAGAGATCAGAATGATACCCAAGGCCATGGAGAGGGAAAGAAAGATGGTGATGGTATTGGCTTCCTGGATCTTATGCTGTTTTGACAACCAAGAGATTCCCAGAGCAACGGCACACACAAAGATCAAGGCTCCCAGACTGAGGTTTATGCCGGTGATGATGGCGATGGCAATGCCGGCAAAAGCTATGTGGGATAATGCTTCTCCCAGATATGAGATACGGCGCAGTGTAACATAGGGAGCAAAGACCGCAAGGGATATACCGCTCAGTAAAGCTCCGAAGAGCGCATTCAAGAGAAATCCCGGCATCAATAGTCCTTTTCTATCAGGCGCACAGTGTCGCCAAAGGTTTTGTGGATGATTTCCGCATTCACCAGTTCAGAGTGATTGTGGTAGTGCAGACGGTGATTCAGGCAGATCAGGTAGTTGCAATATTCGCTGAGCGTATGCAGGTCGTGAGAGATGGTTATCACGGTCTTGCCGCTATCATTTAGCTTTTTCAGCAGTTCAAAAAAACTGCTTACGCCACTGCGGTCTATACCGGCTTCAGGTTCGTCCAGGATGAGGTACTTACTATCGGAAAGTATTGCGCGGGATAGTAATACACGTTGGAATTCGCCTCCGCTGAGGCTTCCGATCCGGGAAGAGGCTTTTGTATCGATGCCGCATTGCCGCATGGCATCCATTGCTTTTTGCTTGTGTTCTTTGCCGCATCTCCTGCCCCATCCCAAGGTTCCAGCAATGCCCATCAGAGAGATGTCCAGAGCGGTAGCGGGAAAGCTGCGGTCGTATTCTTCGCGTTGAGGTAGATAGCCGAAGCCATTGTTTTTCAGCCAGTTATCTCTGGGGATACCGTCTATGCTGATGCTGCCTTCCTGGATATCCAACAAGCCTAGAATCAGTTTGATGAGGGTGGATTTTCCGGCTCCGTTGGGGCCGATGATGGCGGCGAATACTCCATCCGGGATTTGGAGATTGATGTCTTCCAGAATGCTTTTGCCGCCGAGGCTGAACTGCAGGTCGCTTACTTGGATCATGTATAGCTCTTGGATACTATAGGATGGCTCATCAGAATGCCTGTTTCATGGCATCCCAATTTTTCAGGATCAGTTCTGTGATGGTGGTAGCCTCGAAAGTGCTACCGATGGGATCCAGCGTGCCGATCTGCAGCTTGTATTCTTTGGCTAAAACTTCTGCGGATTTGGGATCCTGTTGGGGCTCCACAAATATGCGGCGCACACCGTGGTTGCGGATCTTTGTGCCCAGTTCAAGCAGTTCGCGAGGAGAGGGTTCTTTGCCCGGTGAGCTTTGCACCCAGCCCAGATACCGGATATCGTAATCGCGGCAGAAGTAATGGAAGCTATTGTGATATGTAATCAAGGCAGGCTCGTTGTATGTTTTGCGCTCGGTTCTGATCAGTTCATCAGCTGCGCTCAGTTCGCGGAAGATTTCATCGTAATTGTGATTGATTAGCGGCACAAAATCGGTGAAGCGGGAACAAAGCTCTGTTTTTAGCTTTGTACTGAGCTTCATCATCATCTGCGGTGATGTCCAGAGATGAGGGTCTGTAGCCAGATGATCATGGTGATGCTCCCCGTCGTGGTTGTGTTGATGCATCAGTTGTTCACGCACTTGCTGCAGAGAATCCAAGGCGATCAAATCGCTGAGTAATAAAGAACAGTCGAGCAGTTTATCGGAAGCTTTGTCCAGGCTTTGTTTCATCATCTCTTCCAGTCCCATGCCGTTGATCACGATCAGTTCAGCTTTGTGAAGGTCTTTCAGATGAGAAGGCTGAGGGCTGAAGGAATGCACCGAGGCATTGGGCGGGATCATGCTTCTCACTTCGACAGCATCACCCACCATTTGCTTTAGCAGCAATTCGTAGGGATAGATGGATGTAAGGATCAAAGGCTTGGTCTCTGTCTTTTTTTGATCGATGGGAGCTTTGCAGGCACCCAGGATAAATAGCAAGAGGATTAGGAAATAGGCTGCTTTTTTCATAATTTCTCCTTGAAAAAGCTCATCCGGGATCTATCGCAGAATCCGGAAAAGCTAAATGAGAATAGGATTACTCCATATTCCTGATAAGGTTTGTGAGTAAACGCACGCCCACACCGGTAGCTCCGGCAATCTCTCCACCGGCTGCTTTGTCTCTTGTGGCGGTGCCGGCGATGTCTATGTGGATCCATGGTTTATTCTGAACAAATTCCTGGATAAAGAGGGCTGCTGTGATGCATCCTGCCAGAGGTCCGCCGATGTTTTTGAGGTCTGCAACGTCGGATTTGAGCAGCTCTTTATAATCTTCATGCAGAGGCATGCGCCAGATTTTCTCCCCGCAAGCTTCGGAGGCTTTGGATAGCATTTCATACCAGGCATCATCGTTGCTCAATACAGCGGAAAAGTCCTTTCCCAATGCAGCTACCGCTGCTCCGGTGAGGGTAGCGATATCTAGAACACAATCCACCTTTTCTTTCTCCAGAGCATAATGGATGGCGTCGATAAGGGTCAATCTGCCTTCGGCATCGGTATTGTGTACTTCAATGGTTTTGCCTGCCATAGAGGTAATGATGTCACCTGGACGATAGGCGTTTGAGCCGATCATGTTTTCCGCAGCGCCGATCACGCCCAAAACGTTCACTTTCAGTTTCAGGGTAGCGATGGCCGCCAAGGTACCTATCACTGCCGCTGCACCGCTCATATCGCTTTTCATGCTGACCATGCTGGGTCCCGGTTTCAGGCTGTATCCGCCGGAATCGAAGGTGAGGCCTTTACCTACCAGGGCTACGGTGTGATGCTTTTTGTCCGGATTGCCGTTGTATCGCATCAGGATCAGTTTGGGTTCGGTTTTAGAGCCTTTGCCCACAGAGAGCAGGGCGTCCATTTTCAGGCGTCTCAGCTTGTCCATGGAGTAGATATCGATGGGGAAGCCATATTGCAGAGCAGCTTTTTTAGCATAGTCGGCAAGGCTTTCCGGGTTCATTACATTGGGGGGTTCGTTCACCAGATCACGGGCGAGATTTGTAGTTTCGGCGTAGATTCTGCCTTCCAGAATTCCGCTATTTAAGTGTCGGTTGGTTTTGGCAAAAAAGATGAGGTGGATGCTTTCGATCTCGTAGTTTTTATGTTCGCTGAGATATTTGTGGAACCTGTATGCGTTCAGGATGGCGGTTTCAGCCAGGACATGCCCCAGAGTCATCTCCGGCAGTGTGGGTTCAAAGCCAAACATCAGGTACACTTGATCGGCTTTCATGCGGTTTGCTTCGCACCAGCAAAGCGAGAAGATCTTCCTTAGAATGGATGCATCCAGCTTCGTCTTGTCTCCTGCTCCGGCCACAATCACGTTTTGCGGCTTTTTGCCGATCATCCGGTTAAAACTGCGGATGGACGAGCTTTCGAAATGATAGTCCTCGGTATCAACGAAGTTTTCTATGGCTTCAATTGTATCTACATCCAACAGTTCCAGCTCCGATATCTTCGCGTTTTCTTCATGAATTATTATCAGGGTTTCGATATATTCCGGGATCTTACGGCAAACATCGATTTTCATTATGTCTCCTTAATCTATATGAATTCTTAAAAGTCTTCCGAAAGGCTGAGGTAGATCTGAGGCTTGCTGATGTGGGAGAAATCCGTAAGCCAAGCAACATCCATCTTCAGTACAAAATATCCGAGATTGAATCTGGGGCCAAAACCGTAACCAAGCTTGATGTCTTCCAGTTTGCCGTCGATGACTCCCCGGAAATGCTTGTCTTTATCCCACACCGCACCAGTATCTACATAGGCGGAACCGCGGATATTGCCCAAAGTGATGGGCAAGGGAAATGCCATGGCCAGATAATCAACAAGCGGGAAGCGTAATTCCACGGTGGCCAATGCCTTTTTGCGGTCTGCCAGATTGTAATCCAGCGCACGTACGCCATAGTATCCGCCCAGAGTAAAATAATCAGGATCGTCGCCGGTGCTGATACCAGCATTTAAGCGCAAAGCAAGTGAGTATCTGCGGCTAAAGAGAGTGTAGCTACGCAGATCCACATAGTTTGTGAAGTAATTGATATCTTTCTGGGCAAAGCTCTTGCTGATGCTGTAGATACCTTTGAAGCCCAATAGCGGCCCGGTGGCACCATACAGTGCGTTGTCGTAAACCAGGTTTATTCCAGGTGCATAAGCGAGGGTATTGGCTTTGTCCACATCGTTTTCCCAGTCTTCACCGGAGATGTCCAGGCTGATGAGTTTGTCCCAGTGTGTATCATATTCGAACAGCATGTTTTCCAGTTCGATGCGGGAAAAGCGGCTGAAGGGATAGCGCAGCAGAGTGTATATACCGGTTTGTCTTTGACGCAAGCGATAGTATTGATCTCCCTGGGGCATGATGTAACGGTAGTAGGCCTCGTCGTAGAGGTTGTAAACTCCTATGCCATAATCCAATCTCTGTTTCAGATACAGGTATGAAAGTACGAGATTGGTATTCTCCAGTTTATCGGCAATCCCGATACTGATGCCGATACCATGATCGCCCATCAGATCGCTAAGACCCAATTCCACATTGCCGAAAGCGCCATAGCTGGAACTGTATGCCACTCCGCCCCAAAAGGTATCCAAAGCGAATTTGGGTCTGTAGTTCTTGATTTCTGGGGGATTGCTATGAGTTTCTTCAGGACGCTCATCCCAAGAGAAATTTGTGGAGATCAGGCTACTATCCGGAATCACGGGCTCGTATCCGCTTATAAAGGGACGCCGGGAGTCTGTATTCTGGTGTGGTTTGGAATTGCGGGGGATCTTTACTTTGTCCCGCAGGCCGTATTTGTCCAGTTCATTAAAATCTATGCGGTCCAGCAAGTCATGATCTTTATCATAGAGCTTTGGCGCTGGAAAGTCCGAGTATTCGAGGTCCTCCGGCAATCCGCTCTCAAAATAGATATCCCAGGCACCATTAAAGTAGTTTGACATCAGCATGTAATTTCCGTCGGCGGAGATATCCGCACCATAGACTCCGGAAAGCACATTGCTAAGTGTTGCAATTTGCATGGTATTTAGATCGATTATTTCCAGATTTGTGATGTCGTTGCGAGCGGAAACAAAGACCAGTTTGTTTCCTCCGTCGCTGTAAAAGGGTTGACTGCAGTTGAAGGGCAGGCTGGTGATCTGGAGCAGTTGATCGTTGTCCAAGTGGTATTCAAAGATATCGGAGCTGTAGTTGGCGAAAAAGCCGTAGCGGCGGGACTCTGGTATCTCATCCCGCTGAGAGCTGAAGACTACTTTGCTGCCATCCGGGCTGAAGCGGGGCTGAGTATCGAAAAAACTGTCGTTCGTAAGCCGGTGCAATTGCTTGCTTTTGATGTTATAGACAAAGATATCGGTCTGCATATTGTGCTGGCCGCTGAGTACAATACTTTGCCCATCCGGAGCTACATCCAGTTCAAAGATCGCGCGCAGTTCGGGGATCTCTATCGTGCTGGTGATCTTGCCATTATCTGCATCCAGGATGTGAATGCGGTCACCACTCGCAGTTTTGGTATTGAAGGCCAGATGTTTGCCGTCCGGGAACCAGCTGAGATTTGTGCGCATATAGTAAAATTCTTCCATCTTACCGTTGCGTTCACCGGTTATCAATTTGCGTGGACTGGCGAATCCGTGGGTTCCTGCCACCCAAATGCTGTATCTGGCACCGGCATCGGAGAAATAAGCGTAGCGGCTGCCATCGGGGCTGAAACGCGGAGAGAAATTGAAGTAAGAGCCTTCTTCCTTGCTCTTGGTGCGCTTTTCATACTCTTCTACAGGGATCTTGTGCTTGGTTATCAAAGGATAGTAATCACGCTTCAATTGAAACTTCCAGCGCGATTGCAAGTCCGCAAACTTGACACCGAATACACGTTTGGTGGCCTCTTCCGTGTCGTTCATGGTCCTTAGCGAGTAGAAGTATTCACTTACCTTTTCTCTGCCGTAAGTATCTGCTATATATGTGATAAAGCTTTCTCCGAGGCGGTAGGCAAGATAGCCATCGATATTATCCAAACGGGGAAGATTGTCGTTTACCACCATATCCAGGATGAACATGTTGTTGTATTCATCCTCGCCGCCGATGGAGAGAAACTCCGGCAATCCCTCAGAAAACCAGAATGGGAAAGAGCTGGGTCTCAGAGAATCCAGTGTGTTTGTAATCCGTTTGTCCAGAGCGTTTATATAGGCATGGGTCAGCTCGTGTGCCAGTAGTTCTTCCAGATTGCTGTAGCTGCCGTCAAAAGGCACCACCACGCGGTTTCTGAGGCTTTCTGTGAATCCGCCCACACCTTCGGTTAGCAGGGGATAGATGATGTTTGTAACTTGAAAATCGCTCTTTGTGCTGTAAAACACTATGGGGATTCTGGTTAATACCGGATACTTCAGATCCGCTTTCAGGTAATAATAGATATCTTCCGCCATCAAAGCTGCAGTCTTGCCGAAATCATCCTCATTCTTGGGAAAATAGATGTCGAAGTGCATGGTTTTCAGCACAGCCCAATCCTGCGGGACGGCATTAACCTTGTTCTGACCGAAGTTCACTGCCTGCAGCAGAACCCACGAAAGGAGGATCAACACAAAAAGTGGCTTTTTCATATAATTCCTAAAACAATGAGAATTTGATGTATTTACGGGGATTCTTCTTGATGTCACCGATCAGTTCATCCAAACTCTGGATGGATTGCATCAGTTTGTTATAAAGATCATCTTCGCTTAGCAGTTTACCGGCACTGCCACTGCCCTCGGATAACGCTTTTGCCTGACGGTTCAGATTTGCAGAAAGCACGCGCAGACTATCCAGAGTGCTGTTTACTTTACCCATGGTTTCCGGGGCCATGGCCAGAGTGTTTTGCAGAGGTTCACTGCTTTCGGATACCAGTCTGTTTGCCTGCCAGGTGAGGCTGTCCACTTTGCCGATTACTCCGGAAAGCTCTGTTTTCAGCTCTTCAATGCTGTGTTTGGCACTTCTCACGGTACCGTCGGCATTGCGGACAAGGGATTGTCCCAGATCCAGCAGTCCGCCATCGGAATCTATGTCTGCCATGATCTTATCCAGTTTACTCAGCATATGCCCTGCTTGGGTAATCATGGACATCAGGCTGATGGATTTTTCACCACGTTGTTGGTATGCCAGATCCAAGTATTTATCGGAGTTCACCGGCATAATATTCATGCTTTTGCTGCCCATCAGACTGTCTTCGATGTAAAACCGGCTGCCGGCAGGGATGCGGATATCCCTGTCGATCTTGCCGCTTACCAAGATGCCGTCCTTGTGCAATTGCACACTCTTCACTCTGCCTGCTTCCATCCCGCGGAACATTATTTTATCTCCGGTTTCCAATCCCATCACATCCGTAAATACTACCTGCAGTACCTGTTGCTTCTTCATGGTGATTCGGTTTGAAAGCCATAAATAGCCAAACAGCAGGATCAATAAGATTATCACGGTCCAGACGCCGGTTTTAATGCGTGTGCTGCGTAAGTGCTGATAAAACTTTGCCACAGAGCCGCCTTCTTTATGTTTTCAGTTTTTTCTTCTCTGCTGCCGGGAAGAGTATGTTGTTCAGGATCAACCGGTATCCCGGAGAGTTCTTGTGCAGATCCAGTATGGTCTCTGGATCCCCTACCATGTGCTGATAGTCTTCGGGATCATGACCGCCATAAAAGGTGAAAGTGCCTTTTCCCAGATTGCCGTGAATGTACTTTACATCGTTTTGCTGCGGTACTTCAGCCAGAATTATTACGTTTTTCTTCACTTTATCACGGAAGAAAGAGGTGGTCTGACCCATAAAGCCGTCGATGATGTTGCTGTGATTTTGAGTGAGCATGGTGGGCACGGGATCGTATTTGGCAGAGAAATCGAAGAGCTGAAAATAGTCGCCTTCAGCGCCACGTAGCTTGCTGTAGTCGCTGGCATCGATGTCGGAAAACTCATACTCAAAGGGGCTTGTTTTCAACTTGAAGCCTTCAAAGGCAAAGCAGCGCTCATAATCCAAACGATCCAGGTAATCTGCCTCGATGCCGTCGCCGTCGATAAGCACATCCACCACGTCTATCCCTCTGGCGGCCAATGCGATGTCGATGGTATCTACCGCTCCGCACATGGCAAAAAGAAAACCACCTGAGGTCACAAATTCCCTTATTTTCATGGCGATGTCGTGCTTCAACTGCCATACCTTACGATATCCGTGTTTGGCTGCCATTGCTTCGTTTACACGCACATCGGTCTGATACCACTCCGTGTGGCGATAGGAGCTATAGAACTTGCCATATTGTCCGGTGAAATCCTCGTGATGCAGATGCAGCCAATCGTAATCAGCCAATTTACCGCTGAGAACCTCGTCGTCCCAAAGCCGGTCATAATCGATCTCAGCATATTCCAGGGCCATGCTCACCGCATCGTCCCAAGGTAGAGTGTTGGGGGGAATATACACTGCTATTTTGGGCTCTTTCTCCAGAGTTACGGCTTCCATGTTGGCTTCCTGAATCTCTTGATAGATAGCGGCTACTTCAGCAGAAGAGATGCTTTCAAAACGCACCCCGCGGATGTTGCAGATAGCGATGATTTCCGGAGCGCTTTGGAGTAGGAAACTGCCGCCACGGTAGTTCAGTAGCCATTTCACGGTCATCTGCTCCTTTAAGGCTTCAAAGGCCACGCCATAAGCCTTGAGGTGGTTGCTCTGTCTGCTATCCATCGGGATCAGAATTTCAGCGCATAAAGCTTGTACCAATAAGGACAGTGATAGCAGAAGAACAGCTATTCTAAGTGCTTTTATTGGATAATGCATCAGTCGAACTAATCTCCTATCTATCAATTTTGGCAACCAATATACCAATGGTTTTTGCCATTTTCCTGCGTAAGCATGGATAGTGTCAAGTAAAATCTGTTTTTAGCTCTATTGAAGGGACTTTTAGCGGTATCAGTAAACAGATGATTCATCCACCAATGGGCTCAGGGGGAAAATCTGGCAGTTCCAGGCCAAATTCATGAAATAATGCCTTTGCTTGTTCCAATTTGCCCGCAGCCACGATTTTACCGACTTCTCTTTGGATGGCACGTGCGCTCAGCCTACTTGTTTGCTGGGCGTATTTACGCATGGCAGTCTTGCTCTCAGCTCCGATCTCAAAGCCCAGAACAGCGGAGAAACGCAGGGCTCGGATGATGCGCAGGAGGTCTTCCGCAAACACTTTATCCGGCTCCCGAATGCTATTGATCATGCCTTGTTCCAGGTCTTGCCTGCCTCTGCCGCAGGGATCGGATATCTCCGAAGAAAAAAGCTCTAGATAGAGTGCATTGATGCAAAAATCACGCCGGTAGACATCATCCCGGATAGAGCTGAAAGTGATCCTGGGATATCGGCGTCCAGGGCGATACACTTCCTTACGGGTCTGGACAAAATCCAGTTTAGTCCCCATTGTTTCCATCTTGGCAGTGCCAAACTTGGGAAAGGTTTCATAATAATCGGGATGCCAGCGATGACTGAGGTAAGCTCCCAGCTTCAATCCGCCATAAGGCATCTCCACCACCAGGTCGAAGTCATCAAAATCCTGCCTGCCCAAAAGATGATCTCTCACCACTCCGCCCACGATATAGCATTTTCCTTCAAAGGTAGTGCCCTCTAGAGTGCTACGCATCAGGGAGAGAAACTCGGCAAGTGTCATAGAAGCTCCGTTATAACGGCGTTTGAGATGAAGAACGCATCGGGCAGCAAGCGTAATCCGGAAGCATCCAGATGGATAAATCCCAGTTCTTCCAGTTTTCTGATTCCATGTTCCCGGCCTTTTGTAAAGCATTTGCCAAAGCGGGCTTGGTATTCGGCATAATCCAAGCCTTTTACGAGGCGCAACCGCATCATTATATAGTCGCTCTCTTCCTGGGCAGATTCATCGGTATCGCCGCCGGTTCTGCCTGAAGCGATATATTGGCTGTAGAGCTTGAGATCGGCGGGATTCTGATAGCGTCTGCCCTTGTAATATCCGGAAGCAGATGCTCCCCAGGCGAGGCATTCCCGAGATTCCCAGTATAGCAGATTGTGGCGGGATTCCCGGCCGGGCAGGGCAAAGTTCGAAATCTCATATTGGATAAAGCCGTGTTCCTCAAGCAAATCCCGGATTAGCTGATATTGACGGTTGCTTTCATCGTCATCGGGCAGGAGGGGAATATCGGCTGCCAGGGGACAGTCCTCTGCCAATTCCAGCAGGTAGCAGGAGATGTGCTCAAAGGGTATGTCCAGCAGGCGGCTCAAGCTTTCACACACTTTCTTGTTATGGCTATTGGGCAGACCGTAGATGAAATCCGCAGAGATATTGGTGAATCCGGCATCCCGCAGGATTTGTAGTTTTTGGGGGATGTCTGCGGCTCGATGCCTGCGACCGAGGTAGAGCAGATCATCATCCAACATGGATTGCACTCCTAAAGACAGTCTGTTTACGGGAGTATCTGCCAGTTCACTAGCAAAAGACTTGGTGACCTGGATGGGATTCAGCTCCATGGTAATCTCTGCTCCTGGAAGCAGTTCCAAGCTATTCACAATAGTTCTAATCTGTTGTGCAGAGAGCAGCGAAGGAGTGCCACCGCCAAAGTAAATGGAACTTAGCGGCGGGATGCCATTTTGTCGCCACAGCTCCTTCTCTCGCAGCAGAGTGGCAAAGTAGTCGTCAAAATCCTTACGATTATAGTTATCGGCAAAGAAGCTGCAATATGGGCAGCGGCTCAGGCACCAAGGGATGTGAATATAAAGCCCTAGTGTCATGTCAGGTTTGAAGGGGCAATCTCCGTATTGCCACAGCGACCGAAGGGAACTTTAGAATCATGCTCCTCATTCCCTTTGTTCGATCCAGTGTTGAAGCTGATATCAAGGTGTTATCATCCTGTGCTCACCCGATGATAACCCGATGATATCAGGTTCAAGTATCGATAATCCCAGGAGGAATGAAGCTTCTGAATCATCGGCAGAAGTATCAGGGAGATTGGAGTTTGGCAGCGCAACATCAAAACAACATTCATGCCTGTACGAGTCACTAGCGAGCCAGTCTGAATATCCTGTTCCACCGGATGTGGGGTGTGTCGTATAGTTTGTTGTATTCTATGCCTTTGGACCAGAAAATCAGCCAGGGAGACCCGGTGATATCGGTGCGGTCCAAAAAGCCCCAATAGCGGCTGTCTTCGCTCACATCGCGGTTGTCTCCCATTACAAAGTATTTGCCTTCCGGCACTTTGATGGGGCCGAACCAATCGCGGTTGAAGCGGGTATTGGCAGCGCTGGAATCTGCATCTACGCGATAGAGATCATACCAATTTGAATAGCTGACGGGATCCATCAAACCGGGCTTGAAGGTGCGTTCTGTAACCACTCGGGGAGCTTGCGGCGGGCTGGGATACGCCTCGCCGTAGCACTCGTAGCCGCGGTTGAATTCTTCTCCATTGATATATACTATCTTGTCGCGGATTTCGATGGTGTCTCCGGGCATGCCGATCACACGCTTCACTATGTTCTTGCGGGCGTAGTAAGTGATGTGGAAAGCAGTTAAGGGAAAGCGCGAGAAGGATTGGGTTTTGTTGATGTAGATCGGATGGAAGATCTTGATGAATTGATCCTTGTAATCGGGGTGTTCAGGCGTGTTTTCTTCGATCTTGGGATAGCGGAAAGTTACGATGTCTTCCCGCTTGGGGTCGGTAAAGTAGTACTTCAGCTTGTTTGCTACCAGAAAGTCTCCGGTCAATAGAGTCTTTTCCATCGATGAAGAGGGGATCATAAAGTTCTGGAAAGTGTAGTTGCGTATGATCATAGCTACTACAAAGGCAAAGAGGATGGCTTCGGCCCAGTCCTGGAACTGTGGTTTGCGTTTGTGGAACTTTCGATCGGTTGGCAGAGGGCTGCGGCTGGGCATTTTAGCCAGATTTTCGCGGTTGTTCTTTACTATTTTCATGCGTTCTTTCATGCTTAATATATCCTTAATCTCTGATTTCGGCAGAAATGCTGTTTGCGCCTGACGTAGAGCCTGGCTTGGTTTTATAATGATAATAAGCGCCGATTATAACGGCCAGGATGGTGATCAGGATGCCGGCCAAACTCAGTTTGGTACCTATGCTGTAACTACTGGGTGCCATTACGAGCTGCAGTTTGTGTGTTCCTGCCGGCACTTTCAGTGCGCGCAGAATGTGATTGGCGGGGTATATGGGGATTTCGATGCCGTCGACGTATGCTTTCCAGCCCCCTGGGTAATAGACTTCGCTTAGAACCAGTAGAGCATCGGTATCGGAGGAGTATTCATAGGCCAATTCGTGCAATTCTGCTTTGATCTGGCTTACTTTTGCACTCTCCGGAGCACTAATCCCTTCTATAACCTCTTCCACAATGGCGGTGGAGGCGGGGTCAAAGCTTTCATCACGCAGTATCCGGAGGCGATCCTCGGCTGATTCGGCCAGGATGGTGTCCTGCACAAACCATGCTCTGGGCAGGGCTTTCAAATTCCGGTAGATGGATACTCTGCCGTTATTGAATACGGGCTGAATGTTTTGCAGTAAATAGGCATTGGGCAGGGAATCCGGCACGATGATGTACTTGGTGGACAACATATCCAATACGGGAGTGGAGAGTTCCACCGGCTGCTCCTGATAAACTCCCTTCAGATAGCGCAAAAATTCGCCATCAGCATCGCGGCTACCATTTATAATTGGCAGGATGTCGTCATAGCGCTTCAACTTTGCCGCAGAATAGCCGTCTATGGTCTGGTGATAATATGCCCATTCCCCGGCACTGCGGATTTGATTGGTGTTGAAGGGATAGATGCGGAAGTTATCTTGGTCTTGCTTCAAAAACGCATCGTAGTCCTGCATACGGAAAGTGCTTTTGCGCATTTCGACGGGATGCAGATCCTTGAGGTGCTTGCCGGTATATACCCAGAGATCAATAAAGGTGATGATCGTGATGAGCATGATGAAGGTGAAGGCTTTCAGTTTGTTGATGCTCTTCAGATAAGCCAGACCGAGGCTTACTGCCAGCAGCATCAACGCCAGTATCCCGCTCTTTACCAGTATTTCCTGCCGTGTCATGATGAGGTTTAACAACTGGTTTTGGGCATTGGCTTCAGCATAACGCATCTGCTCCAGCGCTGTAGTGTAGGGCAGGTTTGCAAATACAGACTTGGCAAACAGCAGCCAGAGCAGGAAGATGAAGCCAAACACCCAGAACAGGCGCAGATACCGCTTTTGCCATTGGGTATCGCCGCTGTGTTCCAGCACATCCTTCAAACCCAATGCACCAAGGATTACGGCATTGAATTGCACGATGGTGAGTGTCATCGAAGGCACACGGAATTTATTGAAATAGGGCAGATAGTTCAAAAAGAGGTCGGATAGCCCGGGAGTGGCGCTGCCAAAGCTCATCAGGGTAAAGATGGCACTGGATATCCACAGAAACAGCGCCAGAGTTCTGCGTTTGCCCCACAGAGCCAATGCTCCGAAGGCCAGCACGACTATGCCAAAGTAGTTATATACCTGAGTGAAAGGCATATAGCCCCAATATGTCTGATTGATGCCGCCCCAGAAATCCGGGATGATGAAGCCGATGATCTCTTTGGGATGGAAGCTCCAGCCTTGTGCGTAGGCTTTATCCAATCCTCCGGAACTGCCACGCTGGGTATATTTGCTGTATTCCATCGTGCTCAGATAGGGGTTCATCACCGCCAGAGCAGTCAAACCAAAAGCTAGGATCAAGAGCAGTGTCCAGATGCCAAAGCGCTTCAGGTTTTTCTGGCGGATGGCAACGATGCCTTGATATATCCAGTACATTGCAATCAGAAGATACAGGTAATAGGTGATCTGAGGATGGTTTTCCCGCAGTTGTGTAATCAAGAATGTGGCACTGAGGCCTACAGAGAGCAGACTGGGTTTTGCCCGCAGATACATGATTGCCCACATCACCCAGGGTACATACATCATGGCCCGGAACTTTGTGTTGTGCCCAATCTCCAAAAGACCTGCCCAATGGCAACTGAAGATGAAGGCAACGGCGCCGAAGAATGCGATAGTAGGATCCAGCTTCAGATGCAGCAGCAGCACAAACATGCCCAAGCCGCCTACTATCAGCAGAAAGATGCGCCAGTTTATTACTTTGTCCGTAATCTTGGTGATGCTCTCCAGAAAAGGATAACGGTTTGGGAATGATATCATGTAGGATGGCATTCCCGAAAACATACTCTGAGTCCACAGCGCTCTATCTTTGTGTTCGGCATTGTATTCCACAATGCTCTGAGCCGCCCCGCGCCACTGATTGATGTCGCTGGCCTGAGGTTCCAGATGCTGGTATGAGACCGGGAAGTAGAGCAAGCTCACAAAAAGGAAGATTATCGCCGCCAGGATCCAGCTCAGGTACTTGGGATTGACAATGGCCATAGCAGCCTTATGTTTACCAGGAGAAGTACTCTGGGGTGCTTTAATGCCTTTTGGCGGCTTTATTTTTGGGTTGACTTTTTTCTGGCTCATGAAAACCTCTGTTCAAACCGATATTTGCATCCAGCTTATTTTGAACGCCTCTATCGGTCAAGCAAAAACAAAAGGACAAGTGATGATCTTCGAGTACAAAAAGAAAATCTATGGTTATGAATGCGATATCTATAGTCATTTGAACAACGCCAACTATCTGATGTTGTTGGAAGCTGCGCGCAGTGAAGCCATGGAAGTGATGGATACTCCCCTCGCAAAGCTCTTGCAGATGGGCATTCAGTTCTTTGTACTGCGCTATGAATTGGATTATCTGAAAGCGGTGGAATTGGAGGACACGGTTCTGGTTCGGAGCTGGTTCTACAGCACAAACCGGATCAAGGGCTTATGGCAGCAGGAAATCTACAACTCCCGCGGGGATCTCTGTTTCGTGGCGCATCTCACGGTGGTCTATGCCCAAAACGGTAAAGCGAAGCGCTTGCCCCCGGAGATATCCGATCACTTCCTCAAATACGTCCATTTGGAAAGCTAACCACTGCCAAACAGCATCCCAAATACAGCTGCGCTGATAAGCATGGTAAAGGGATTCAGCTTAAAGCGCCAGGTGGCAACAAAGCACACCGTAAAGATCCCGATTGAATACCAATCCTGCACGGCATTGCCCATGATCATTATCAATGCCGCGGCAATCAGCCCTACGGACAGCAGACGCAGCCTGCGGAAGATCTGCTGAAACCACGGTAACTTCTTTAGTTTCAGATAGCTTACGGTGATGATCAGCATGATGATCAACGAGGGCAATATCACTCCAAAAGTGCAGATCAGAGAACCTATGATCCCTGCTTTTTGATAGCCGATAAAGGTAGCTGCATTGATCGCGATAGGCCCCGGTGTCATCTGCGAGATCGCCACCACCTGCATAAATTCCGCCTCAGTAATCCAGGCGTTGCTTATTACCACCTCTTGCCGGATCATCGCTAATATGGCATAGCCCCCACCAAAGCTGAACAGTCCGATCTTGAAGAAAGTGATAAGCATTTGTAGCAGGATCATTTGTGCGCCTCATATACAGCATAAACGATGGTGAGCAGGATCAGATATACTGGAGACACATTCAGTACACCTACTAAAATCGCTACGGAAAGGGGAAACCAGGCATTCTTCCACACAAGTCCGCTTTTCTGTGCCATCTGGATGAGGGGGACGGCGATGAGTGCCACCACCGCAGGATTAAGTGCGGTAAATGCCCGCTTCACCAATGCCTGATCTGTGTATTGACGGAACAGCATGGCAATAATGATGATCGACACGGTGGAAGGCAATATAGTTCCCAATAGCGCCATCAGCATTCCCAATTTTCCCCGCACATGATACCCCGTATAAATGCTTATATTCACGGCGATTGGGCCAGGGCAGCTCTGAGCCGCCGCCAAGCCGTCCAAAAAATCGTCTTCCGTGATCCAACCATGCCGGGAGCATACTTCCCGCTTGATCAGCGGGATCATGGCGTAACCTCCGCCAATGGTGAACGCACCTATCTTCAAAAAGGTTAGAAAGATCCTCCACAGCATACTACAGACTTTCCCGGATAAGCTCAACTAAGGCAGAGAGCAACTGCTCTTCAGGGACTTTCTTGATGATCTCCCCACGCGCAAAGACCAGCCCTTCCTTGTTGCCTCCGGCGATGCCAAAATCTGCTTCCCGAGCCTCTCCGGGACCGTTTACCGCACAGCCCATCACGGCTATGCACAGTTCCAGGTCCCTGAATTCCTCCAGAGCCTGCTCAACTTTCTGCGCCAAACCGATGAGGTCAATGCGAGTGCGCCCGCAGGTGGGGCAGGATACTATCTGTAAGCCCTTTCTAATGCCCAATCCGATCAGGATTTGCCGCGCTACATATACCTCTTTCACCGGATCATCGGTGAGGGATACCCTTATGGTGTCTCCGATGCCCTCTTCCAACAGGATGCCCAGTCCGATGGCGCTTTTGATGCTGCCGGACAAGGCGGTTCCGGCTTCGGTGACGCCCAGGTGCAGGGGGTAGTCGCAGCGTTTACTCAGTTCCCGGTAGCTGGCGAGCATCAGCGGGATATTGGATGCTTTCGCTGAGATCTTGATATCGTAGAAACCCAGCTTTTCCAGGATGTTTACGTGGCTTAGCGCCGCTTCCATCATCGCTGTGCTGCCATGTCCATATCGGGACAAGAGATCCTTGGGCAGCGAACCGCTGTTTACTCCGATGCGAATGGGGATACCATGGTTTTTTGCCGCTGCGGCCAAGCTTTTCACCCCGCTTTCGGAACCAATGTTGCCGGGATTGATGCGCAGTCCGTCGATACCATTTTCTATGGCTGCAATTGCCAGTTTGTGATCGAAGTGAATATCCGCTACCATCGGCACCTGAAAGTCCTTCTTGATCTCCCTGATAGCTGCAGCGTCTTCCATATCCATCACGGAAAAGCGGATGATCTCGCAGCCTGCTGAAACCAGGCGCTTGATCTGATTGCGAACCGCAGGAACATTGGCTGTTTTTACATTCAGCATGCTTTGGATGGAAATGGGGGCATCTGAGCCTATCCGTATATTTCCCAGTTTAATGGTGCGTGTATTACGTCTCGAAATCGGTGTCATCCGGCGTTTCTATCTCCTGTTCAGTTTTTGATGGTGTCGAGGCTGTCTGCAATCGTAATCATCTCCAGGTGGTTTTCCGTAATGCTTTTGGGAACATCTGTTTGAATAACCGTCTTCGGCTTTGGTGTATAAAGTGCTTCGATTTTGGGAGAGTATGTTACCACAAAGCCGCCAAAGACGATGGAAACCATACTCATCAGTTTGATCAGGATATTCATGCAGGGGCCGGCAGTATCCTTGAAGGGATCACCCACCGTATCGCCCACGATCGTGGCTTTATGTACCGATGAACCGCTGCCGCCCTCCGCACCGGTTTCCACATACTTTTTGGCGTTGTCCCAAGCGCCGCCGGAATTGTTCATCATCACTGCGGTTACAAAACCGGTGGTGAGTCCGCCGATTAAGAGTCCTAAAACACCTGCTACTCCGAAGATCAGTCCCACTACTACAGGACTTGCTATACCGATGATGGCGGGCAATACCATCTGTTGCTGTGCACCGATGGTAGAGATTTTTACGCACTGGGCATAATCCGGCTTGGTCTTGCCTTGCAGGATGCCGGGAATGGTGGTAAACTGCCGGCGAACCTCTTTCACCATCAGCCCTGCGGCTTTACCAACCGCTTTGATGGTGAGTGCACTGAATACATAGACCACCATTGAGCCGATGAAAATACCCAGGAGGAACTTGGGATTGAGCGGATTTACCTGATAATATTCGATGAACTGACTCAGGCTGGCCAGAGGAGCTGCCACGGTCTCTGTGATCTTGCCGGAACCGATGGTCAACATCTGTACTTCACCCATTTTTTCACCTAGCATCACAAAGGCATCTCTCACCTTTTCCAGATATGCCGCCAACAGCGCCATAGCTGTAAGTGCGGCACTACCGATGGCAAATCCTTTGCCGATGGCAGCGGTGGTGTTTCCCACGGAATCTAGGCTGTCCGTGCGTTCCCGCACTTCTTTGGGCAGGTAAGACATTTGTGCATTGCCTCCGGCATTATCGGCGATAGGCCCAAAAGCGTCCATAGCCAGCGTGACGCCCAGAGTTGCCAACATGCCCACTGCTCCGAAACCGATGCCATACAGCCCTAGCTCGATGTGTTCAAAACCGCCTGAGAGTACAAAGGAAATCATAATCGCTGCGGAGATGATGATCACCGGCATGGCGGTGGACAGCATTCCCACGCTAAAACCTTCCAATATCACCGTAGCCGAGCCGTATTCGCCCTGTTTCGCTATATTGCGGGTAGCCTTGTATGAATGGGATGTCCACAGCTCTGTGGTGTATCCTATCAATACACCAGCCAAAAGACCTACTACACTGGAAATGAAGATGCCCAGATAGTACTCTTGCGGCAACAGTATCTTGCAGACAAAGAAAGAGGCGATTGCGATCAGGATGGAACTAAGATAAATGCTCTTGTTCAAAGCTGCCATCAGTTCCTTCATCCCGGCATTTTCCTTTGTGGATACGGCAAAGATGCCAAGAATAGATAGTAAAGCTCCTATGCCCGCCAAAATCAGCGGAGCGGAGATAAAATTGACCATAAATTCCTTCATGGCGGGATTGGTGACGGAGAGCCGTAAGACTGCGCTCATTCCCAATGCCGCCGTTGCAAGGATGCTGCCTGCATAAGATTCATACAGATCGGCGCCCATTCCCGCTACGTCACCCACATTGTCACCCACATTGTCGGCAATGGTTGCGGGGTTGCGGGGATCGTCTTCAGGAATGTCAGCTTCCACTTTGCCTACTAGATCGGCGCCCACATCCGCAGCTTTGGTATAGATACCACCGCCCAGACGGGCAAAGAGGGCCTGAGAGCTGGCGCCCATGCCAAATGAGAGCATCACTACGGCTATTTTCTCCAGACTATAACCCTTAGTATTGAGCAGGAAAAACCAGAATGAGATATCCCACAAAGCCAGTCCCACCACTGTGAGACCCATCACACCCCCTGCGCGGTAGGCTACTTTCAGCCCTTTGTTCAAACTCTCAGAACATGCTTGAGCGGTGCGGCTGGAAGCCATAGTAGCCGTATTCATCCCGATAAACCCCGCCAATCCGCTCATGATGCCGCCGCTTAGAAAGCCCCATGGTATCATAGGATCCAGCACTTTCAGCCCATAGGCGGAGAACAGGAATATACCAAGGGCAATCAGGAAGAATAATCCCACGCCTTTATATTGTTGCAAAAGATAAGCGTAAGCTCCTTCGCGAACATAACCTGCAATCTCCTGCATACGAGCATTGCCAGGATTTGCAATCTTTACATTGTGATAGAAATAATAGGCAAAAAACAGTGCAGAAATGGCGCCAAGAGGGGCCAAATACCATATCAGCGGCAGATGCGGCATATATACCTCCATATTATTCGAGGGATAAATCACGTATTCACATGAAATCCCATGCACTTTCATTTTTATACGGACTTTTATTTTGTCAATTTCTTTTTTTGGAATGGCTTAAGCTGTCGGTCTTTACGTCCAGAACCAGAGTTCTATAGGTTCAGTATTTATAACATCAAAGGCCAGCTGATTCGAAGTCCCGGCAAAAGCTCCAATTCATCAGGCGATCACACTTTCCAATGGGACGGCAGAGATGATTCTGGTAAACAGGTAAGCGGCGGTATCTACTTTGTAGTGGTTGAAGCTGGTAGGAAAAAAGCAGGTAGTAGATTTTATATCTGAAATAAGCATTATGAGCGGATTGAACAGCATCAAATTGAGTGAATACAGATCCGGGTAAAGAAAGAGGGTAATTCCGTGCAATCTGCGTACTATTCAAGCAGTGCCGAAGCTGATATAAAGGCGTTATCATCCAGTGCTCACTCGATAATAACGGGATGATATCTGCTTTTAAACAGGATAATATAGAGAGGTAGAACGCTGTGGATTACCGCTTAAACAGCCGAAATGATTCAATATGAAGCTTCTGCAATATAAAAGTTTCAACATCAACTTCGAATATAGTATCGTATGACTACTAATCTTTGCTGCTATTTCCAGAAATATCAGCCCTGCAATTATCTGTATTTGAACAAAGAATGAATTTTTTGTTTGACAGAATCCATGAATTGCTTATACTCGGTCAAAAAGATAAGGGAGAGAAGCATGGAAAATACAAATCCCGAAGAGCTCAGTTTTGAAGAGGCTTTGAAAGCCTTGGAGGAGATCGTTGACCGGCTCTCGAATAATGCGACAAATCTTGATGAGATGCTACAGCTCTATGCCCGGGGAGTGGACTATCTCAAGCGCTGTCAAGCGAAGCTGGGTGAGGCGGAAGCCAAGATCAAGATCCTCAGCGAAGAACTCCCGGGTAAGGTTCAGGAGATGAATAATGGATCCTAAAGTACTCTTAAAAAAGGACATGAAAGAAAAACAGGAATTGGTGAATATCATCCTGGATCGTTATCTGCCCCGCAAGGACGAATACCCCAAGGATATACATAAAGCTCTCAGATACAGTACCTTTGCCGGTGGAAAACGCTTGCGCCCATATCTCACATTTCTGGCTTATCAACTCTATAAAGACGAATTGGATGCCATCGCTCCGGTTGCCGCTGCCATCGAGATGATCCACACCTACACGCTCATCCATGATGATCTGCCGGACATCGATGACGATGAATACCGTCGCGGCAAGAAATCCTGTCATGCCGTATTCGGAGAAGGTGTAGCGCTATTGGCAGGGGATTCTCTTTTGGTAAATGCCTTTGAACTGATTACCTATGCCGAGATCGACGATGCCCTGAAAGTGCAATTTGTGCGCGAATTGGCTCAGGAAGCGGGCATCAAAGGTGTGATCGCCGGACAGATGATGGATATCGATTCCGAGGGTAAGAATGTGGATAAAAAGACCCTGAACTTTATTCATAACAATAAAACTGCGAAGCTGATCAATGTGAGCCTGCGTTTTGGCGCCCTTGCCGCAAAAGCCAGTGCCAAAGACCTGGCCATTATCGAAGATTATGGCACCAAAATCGGTCTGGTCTTCCAGATTGTCGATGACCTGCTGGATATAGAAGGTAGCGAGGCAAAACTGGGTAAGAGCATTGGTAAAGACGAAGCTCAGGGCAAAGCTACTTTCCCTGCTATTTATGGTATCGAACAAAGCCGGCAGATGGCCATGGATCTTACCGCAAAGGCCAAAGAAAGCATCTCTCACTTTGGCGAACGCGGTTTGCGCCTGATGGTATTGGCGGATTATCTATTGAACCGCAAGTCATGAAAATCAGCTATCAAAAGCTGCATCCCGACGCCGTCGAACCCCGGCGGATGAGCAGCGGTGCCGCCGGATACGATCTCTATGCCTGCATCCCAGAAGACATCCTTCTGGAGCCTATTGAGCGGATAGCGGTGCCTACCGGTCTGGCGATCTCTCTGCCCGAAAACCATGAAGCGCAGATTCGCCCGCGCAGCGGTCTGGCTCTGAAGCTGGGGTTGAGTGTATTGAACGCTCCGGGAACCATCGATTCGGATTATCGGGGCGAGATCAGAGTGATCCTGATCAATCTGAGTAGAAAAACAGTAACGATTACGCCCGGTATGCGCATCGCCCAGATGGTCATACAGCGGGTGGAAAGCATAGAATTTGAGCAGTGTGAACGCCTGGACGAAACCCACAGAGCAGCGGGGGGATTTGGCTCCAGCGGACACTAAAAGGAACAGATAATGAACGATATAATCGATAGAATATTGCTGCTTAAAAAACAGCATAATGCACTGATTTTGGCGCATAACTATCAGGCTGTGGAAATCCAGGATTTGGCGGATTATCGCGGGGATTCACTGCAATTGGCAATGCTCTCGCGGGATCTGAAGAATCCCATGATCGTCTTTTGCGGCGTGAGATTCATGGCAGAAACTGCAGCCATTCTGAATGAAAGCTCCACAGTGCTCCTGCCCGTGCTGGACGCAGGATGCCCCATGGCGGACATGATAAGTGCGGACCAATTGCGGCAGTTCAAAGCCCAGCATCCCGGCAGTCCGGTGGTGTGTTATGTAAACAGCACGGTGGAAGTGAAAGCCGAAAGCGATATCTGCTGTACATCCTCCAATGCTGTGAAGGTGTTGCAATCACTGCCGGCGGATAAGGATATACTCTTTGTGCCGGATCGAAACCTGGGCTCCTGGGCAGCGCATCAGAGCGGGCGTAAGGTGATCACCTGGAACGGTTACTGTCCCACCCATCAATGGGGCTTTGGACTGGGAGACATCCGCAATCTGAAAACCAAGTATCCAGATTACGCACTGCTGGCGCATCCGGAATGTGATCCCGTCATCGTGAATGAAGCAGATATGGTGATGTCCACCGGAGGCATGATGAAGTATGTGGAGCAAAACGACAAGGTGATAATAGCCACAGAGAACGGGCTGACGGACTATCTGAAGCATATTTATCCGAATAAAAAGATCATTACGCTATCTCCCAAAGCGGTGTGTCAGAACATGAAAAAGACCACAGTGCGGGATGTATTGAAGGCTTTAGAAGAAAGCCGCCATCACATTGTGGTGGATGAAGCAATAGCAAAGAAAGCAAGAGAAAGCATAGACCGCATGCTGGCTCTGTCCTGAGGTGGGCTGCCTTTGGCGACATATCAGGAAGTGCTGCTGCCCTTTGCAGGCAAAAAGATCAAGCAGGATTCCTCCGGTCAGGGAGTATCAATTGCCGCAGAATTGCTATATCGGGAAGTGATTGCCACCGGTGGGCATGGAGCTCTACGAGCAGTGGAACTGGGCTGCGGCTGTGGGATTGTAAGCATCATGTGCGCACTTTCCCGGCCTCTGTGGAAAATTTCCGCCATTGAGATTCAGACGCATCTGGCGGCTCTGGCATGGCAGAATGCGGCGGCTTGCGGAGTGGAACTGGAGCTGCATTGCGGTAACATGAAAGAGCTTACCGGGCAATATGATCTGGTTTTTACCAATCCGCCCTGGCGCAAGCTGAACAGCGGGCATCTGAGTCCCAATAGCGAACGTAATATCTGCCGCTTTGAGCTGGAAATCAATATGGAAGAGCTGCTGGCATCCATCCAGCGTTTGATGGCACCGCAGGGAAAGGCAATACTGATCTATCCCGCACAGCGGTGGGAAGACCTTCAGCAGCTCATCGGGAACACTCTACTTGACATAATCAAGCACACAATACATTATGGTAACAAGGCCTTCTTATTGGCCATCATAAAACACAGGGATGTTATATGAACGCAAGATTTTATCTGATCCTGGTGCTGCTGAGTCTGCTCTTTGGAGCCTGGGCATATCTGGCACACAATCAGGGAGAAAGCGTGAAGGCTTGTTATAATGAGCTTTCATTGCTTCCAGTTTATGCCTATGTGGCGGATACCACTCATGTGGAGCCCATCAGAAATGGACTGGAGGGAATTTCTCCCTTAAAAGGCTATGAATACGAGACTGGGTATCAGGCGGCGCTGGAGCTGATTGAAGCTTATGCCTTGCCGCTCACCAATGATATGGTGTCCACATATAGTTTTCCGGATGTCTTCACTATCACTTTTCCCTCGAACAAAGCGGGGATCGAGGCCAAAGCCCGGGTGATGGATCTCTTGCGCATGTATCTGCCGGAAGAAGATATCGACGCTCAGACAAGCGCTTACGGCAAGATAATGGAAGAATTGGACAGGCTGTCCCATCGTAATCTGATCCTGAATATCTTTGTGGGATTGCTCTTGTTTCTCATCTTTATCTTCAGCCGCCTCAGCTATGAATTGCACATCTATCTGAAGCAAAAACGACAGTTGATCAGTGTGGTGGATGTGATGCGTCACAATAAACTCAATGCAGCCCATAGCTGGTTGATGATGCTGGTTCCCGGTGGAGTGGTGAGCGGATTGTATTATCTGGGGGTGTATCTGGAGCGCTGGGAAAACCTGGCTTCGTGGTGGAGCTTTGCCTCGATGGGGATATTGAGCCTGATTGCCACGCTTGTGATTTACTTCAACCTCAGAGTGTATGAACACGAAGCGATCCTGGGAAACGCAGAACCAGTGGTGGTGGTTAGTGAAAAGCCGGAGAATAAGGAGGCGGATAATGCGTAAATATATCCCCAATGCTCTCACAATCCTGCGTTTCCTCCTGGTTCCGCTGTTTCTGTATCTGCTATTTCTGCATAGTGGTACGAATGCGCCGATGTTGAGTCTGATCGTGTTTGCGCTGGCATCGCTCACGGATTACGTGGATGGGATGTTGGCGCGCAAATGGGATGTAATCAGCGATTTTGGCAAGATCATGGATCCCCTGGCAGATAAGTTGCTGGTGCTTTCGGCGCTGTTGGGATTGTGTTTGCTTCAGCCTTGGAGACTCAACATCCTGATCTTCATCATAATCCTGATTCGTGAAGCGGGAATTACGGTATTGCGTGAAGTCTTGCAGCAGCGGGGGACGGTGTTGCCGGCCGACAAACTAGGTAAAGCAAAGACTGTAATGCAGATGTTTGGCATCATCTTTGCGCTTGCTGCCTGGGGCATGCTGCCTTCGATCAGTGATGGCCTGCGGCTGGTTGTCCAAACTTGGTTTTGGCTGGTGGTACTGATCACTATATTCAGCGGATTCAATTACCTGAAGCTACTCTTTGTAAAGGAGGGATAATGCGTTACATAATGGTATTACTAAGCCTTTTGCTACTCTTTGCCTGTTCCGGAGGTGAGAAAGAGCCGGCACGCTACGATAGATTTGATGATGTGATAGACCATTCCAAACCTCTGGCTATGGGTGACGAAAGGGATGTGTATCTCTTTTGTGATGATGACAATTGGAAAGCGCTCAAGCCTTTTGTGCAAAGCAGTATTGAGCGCGAACTGATCCTGGTCTATGGGGAAAAGTATTTCCGCCTGATTCATACTCCGATTGCCGAAGCTGAGACCTATTCCAAACATCGCAATCTGCTCTTTATCGGCGATCTGGAATCCAACGCAAAGGTGTCCCAGTATATGCGGTCAAGCTTGGCGGAAGACTTTATCAACCGCGTGAAATCCAGCGGAGGCGATCTGTTTATCGCCAACAATCACAATAGCCGGGATCAGTTGATCATGTATCTGATGGGATCAAACCAGCTCAATCTGGAGAAGATCGGCGCCATTCAGAGCGATAAGATATTTGAACTGCTCATCAAGCGCTATGCAGAACGCCTGGGATATCAGGCCTATCAACAGCCTGTCATTCCATCTACCTTTTGGAAAGATTATCCTTTCAGCCTGAAGATACCCAATAACTACAGCCTGTATTCTAACGACAAGCTGGGACGCTTTATTAGCTTCATCTATCGTGCCCGCATGCAGGATAGCCAGATTCCGGATAAATATATAAATGTGTATTATGAGGATATGCCCGAGAACGTGATCGATCATCAATGGCTGATCGATAAACGTAAGATGTTGGGAGAAAAGTACTTTGAAGGCGATACCTTCGATGAAGAAGTGATCCGCAAAGAGCAGACCAAGCTCGCCGGATATGACGCCTATCGTATTGTGGGAGCGTGGAAAAACATGACTCACCTCATCGGCGGGGCTTTCCAGTCCTATGCCTTCTGGAACAATGGCAAGGCTTACATCGTGGACAACAGTGTGTACTTCCCTGCGGGAGATAAACTGTCCCTCCTGGTGGAACTATATGTAATATCCTCCAGCATTGAGGTCAAATGACGCGAACGCTGCATTACACAGTCCTTACCATGGTGCTTCTTGCTTTGGCTGCCTGCGCCACAGTGCCGAAGAAGGCAGCATCCGATGCCTCAGAGATTGATGAGGCTTGGGAGGATGCATCCCGCCCCAATCTGGCTTCCATGTACTATCTGATGAGCGGGAGCTATCTATCTCTGTGGGGGGATTACGCCGTGGCAGATCAGGTATTAAACTTGGCTATAGCACAGGATTCCGGCAGTCCGCAATTGCGCAAAGCATACTTTGAAAATGCTGTAAATTACTACCGCTCAGCTCGCAATGCGGATGCCTCTCTGCGTTTGCAGGAATTGCTGAGTGAGGCACGGCTGAACTATCAATTTGATCGTTCCATGCTGCATGAAGCCTACAAAGCCTACGAAAGCCTGGGCGATATGGAAGGTATGGCCTGGGCAGTGGATGAACTGGAAAGCAAGTATCCCGATGCCTGGACGCTGTTCTACAAATACACGCTGCAAAAAGAGCGTTACGGCACAGCGGATACCAAGCTTCTGCAGCAAGCGGAGAAGCTGAATAAGGACGATACGCGGCTGGATCAACTGATCGCACTGTCCTGGATGGGAGAGGACGACGACAAGGCCATCTCGATCCTGCAAGAACTGCCTTCGGGTATCCTGAATGAGGCCTTGCTGCTGTCTCTGCTCGATAAAAAAGGCGATCCGGACATTGTGGACAAACGCTTCGAAAGCTTTAGCTATCCCGAAGACAGTCAGGCCATGACGGGGTTTCTGTTCTATTACAATCAGAAACCGGATGCACAGAGAATCTTCGCTCATCAGGATAAGATACTGGCAACTGGGGATACAGGGATGTTGGTGGTGCTTGCCACCAGTGTGGTGCAGGCAGAATCTGACGAAAGCTACTACAGAATGCTGGATTATCTGGAACACAAAGTACCAAGCCCTCAAGCGGACAGCAAATACGCAGCTATCCTGCTCTTTCATGCCATCAGGATATCAGATCAGAGAGGTATCCGCGAGCTGTCCGACCGTATCTTTGCCTCCGGTGACCTCAATTCCGCCCTCTATACGGCAATCCTGCCTTCCGGCATCAGCGAAGAAGAATTGGCAAACCGCCGCCAGAAGATTGTGGCAGACATCCGTAAGAACCTTGATAACGGCCTGCTAAGTAACTACTTGCTCTATATACTCAGTGAAGATGAAGACCCGGAATCTCCGGCTCAGCTACAATTCAGCGAAGCGCTGTGGGACAGAGGTTATGGCGACAAGAACGATGTGATGGCAATGCTGGATTTCTTTATGCAAGCGGGCGATGAACGCAGCCAGATATTCTATCTGAGAGATGCCTTGAAACGCTGGCCAAACGACGCTATGCTAATGAATAACCTGGGTTATTTACTGCTCTCTTCCCCGGAGGATTGGGATGAAGCAGAACGCTTGATATCTGCTGCGATAAAGCAGGAACCAAATTCGGTAAGTTACCTCGATTCCATGGCTTGGCTGCACTATCTGCGCGGTGAATACGGTAAAGCCCTGGAATATATCCCCACCATCGAAGCCTCCTCGGTGAAATCTGCCGAACTCTTCTATCACATAGGCATGATCTATCTGGCTCTGGAACAACGGGATACTGCCCTCAGGTATCTGCAGATGTCCGTGGATGCAGCCTATCCTGAAAACTATAGCAATATGGCCAAAGAACAGCTCAAGATCCTGAAATAGGACTATCCTGGCACAGTGATCAAAGTACAAAACCTCTACTGCGGATATGATGAGAAGGACATCCTGAGCGATGTTTCTTTTGAATTGCCAGCAGCGGAATTTACCGCACTACTGGGACCAAACGGAGCGGGTAAATCTACTCTGCTCTTCGCTCTGATGGGCTTTCTGAAAGCTCGCAAGGGTAAGATCCTGATCCGGGACAAACAGCTGGGAGCTTACAGCAGGACAGAACTGGCTGGCATCTTTGCCTACATTCCCCAAGAGCTGCATAGTGAATTTGACTACAGTGTGGCCGATACTGTATTGATGGGGCGATACCCCTTTATGGACATCATGCAGAATCACAGCGAAGAGGATCGGGAACTAGTCGATATCACTCTTAGGCGGCTGGAACTGCATCACTTGCGCCACAGATTTCTACACCAACTCAGTGGAGGCGAGAAACAGCGCGTTTACATCGCCAGAGCCTTGGTGCAGCAAACTCCTTACATCCTGCTGGATGAAAGCCTTTCCCAATTGGACATCAACTATCAGCTGGAGATCATGCGCCTGTTACGCAGTATTTGCAGTGAAGAGCACAAGGGTATCCTGCTTATCTCGCACAACCTAAATCTTTCTGCAAACTATGCCGACCGTATGCTCTTCATCAGAAATGGCAGTCTGCTGCATAACGGTAAGCCCGATACATTGATGCAAGACGATATCCTCAGCGATCTCTATGGAATCAGGCTTAGCACTGCCCGCAATCCCATTTCCGGTACCAACAACATCATTTATCCCTAACACCATGAAATACGTTCTTATCATCACGATGCTTCTCATCATTCTGCTGGGTATCTTTACATGCCCGGAAAAGAGCTCTATAGCTACAGATACCTACAGAGTAGTGCGGGTAGTGGATGGAGACACATTCATCGCTTACATCGACGGCAAGGACGAGCGCATCCGTCTGATCGGAGTGGATACCCCGGAATCTGTGCATCCAAACAAAGACGTGGAGCACTATGCTCTGGAGGCAAGCGATTATCTGAAAACCTTACTGAAGGATGAAAGGGTATATTTCAAGTACGACCAAAGCAACAGTGCTACTAACCACAAAGACCGCTATGACAGGACATTGGCTTATGCATATCGCGCCAGTGACTCCCTCTTCATAAACGCCGAAATCATCAAGCAAGGCTATGGCTTTGTCTATACTTCCTATCCTTTCACTTATCTGGAGGATTTTCTGAAGCTGGAACGTGATGCCCGGATGCAACAGCTCGGTCTTTGGGGCGAAGCGGAAGACACTGTGGCGTCATCTGATAGCCTGGTCTGGTTCAATCCCGGAAGTAGTAAATACCATCGCAACAGCTGCCGCTACACAAAGGAAGGTTCTCTGCCCATTCCACTCTCCGAGGCTTTACTAAAGGGCTATGAGGCATGCAAGGTCTGCAAACCATAGTGACTCGTCGCTGAACTCCAATTTTGCAGATACTTCTACAGAACGATGCAAAAGCTTCATTCCCCCTTTGGTTTATCGATACTTGAACCTGATATTATCGGGTTATCATCGAGTGAACACAGGATGATAACGGCTTGATATCAGCTTCAACACTGTATCAAACAAAGGGAAAGAGGAGGAATTCACAAGTTGCCCTCGGTTGCTGTGGTATTACAGATATTCCCATACCTAGCTTGACATGACCCTAGATAGTATATACGGCAAACACCGGTTCTATATATAGTCCGCAAGCCCTACAGCGGGGTATATATAGCCAGAACCTCACCTTCTGCCACTTTCAGGCTGATCTCTTCTCGGTCAAACACATTGCTGATGCCGCGGCTTTGGTGTTGATGTATCCTAAGGCCTTTCAGCGGATACTCAAGCCCCTCGGACGCAATGAAACACACGCAGGGACTGTAGGCAACCAGCGAGAGCAAATCTCCCTTTTTACCCTTCAATGTCAGTGATTCCCGAATGAAGAAGATGCGCTGGCTATCGCTCTCTATGAATGCCATGATCCCTTGCCGGTGCAGATCAAGAAGGTTCTGAACGATTGCCAGACAGTGATCAAAGCGTCCCTGCATATCATTGCAGATAATTATGCGGGTATATCCCTGCGTTACACACCAATCCAGCGCCAATTCGGTGTCCGTGGCATTCTTGCGGGATTCATGACGCAACAGGGGTGTATCCGGATACTCATTAAATAAAGCCGGATTGAGCGAATCCAGATCTCCTACAATTATCTTGGGTGAAAGCTTTTGTTCAAAGACGGTTTGCAGCCCGCCATCCACAGCTATAATATCGCCATCGATGCCGGTATATGAGGAGAGAATCCTATTCGGAGCATGATTGGTGATCAACCATGCGCTCTTATCAGCGCATAGCATAGCGGTCCACGCGGTTGAGGTAGTTTGCCGGATTCACCTTGCGTTCGTTCAGGTGCACTTCATAATGCAGGTGTGGCCCGGTGGAGAGCCCGCTATTGCCCATCAGAGCGATGATCTGCCCTTTTGTAACGGTCTCGCCTGCCTTTACGCGGGAGGTATAGAGATGGGCATACATACTGCGATAACCATTGCCATGATCCACCAGTATCCGTTTGCCATAGCCATCATCATAATCGGCATAAACTACTGTGCCCGCAGCTGTAGCATAGACTGGAGTTCCCATCTCATTGGCGATGTCTATACCATAATGAAATTCCAGACTGTTTGTGATGGGGTGAATGCGAGTGCCCCAGGCGTCTGAGATGCGACCGAAAGTGGGATATATCGAGGGGATATCTCCATCCACGATCTCTGTGTCCTCTTGCAGAAGAGGGCTTTCAGGGAGATTTGGTACCAAAACCTGCATGATATGAACCAGTTTCTTCTCGGTATCTTCAATCTTCAGTTTCAGTTTTGGATCAGCGAAACTATGATTTGTGAGGCTTGCTCCACCGCGATAGAGAGCAGGATTGTTCTTCTTTTCACTCTTCAGACCCAGGGAATCAAGCATGCAGTGGATGGAATCGACCGTGGCATCGTAGAGCTCTATTTTGGCGCGCAAAAGCCTGTTCTCTTCTTCCAAAAGAGCAAGCTTGCGGCTTTCCGACATCGCGTTCATTAGGTAACCAAATCCGGCTGAAAGCACCAGCAAAAGCAGCAGTATCGCCAATTTGGCATACAAGGGTCCCTTCTCTGGACGCAATTCTCCCAAGCCTGTGGGACTTAATTCATTATTGTTGATAATCTTTGTATCTTGTTGTTCTGTCATAACATTCATACTATGATGCAATTAATATTCCAAGATCATGATAAACGGTAGATCAGCACTGCAACTCCCAGTATCCAAAGCAGGATGCCAAGGTCATACAGTCCAAAGGCATAGCGGTTCAAACTGCTGCGTTTCCCCTTGCTGCGAAAACCTCTGATCTCCAAAGCAATGGCTTGCCTGCCGCTCATCATGATGATATCCGCAATGGCCGTGATGGCCAGGATCTTATAAATCTGAAGCTTATCATTCATTCTCAAGCGGCGAATACTGATTCCGCGGTCCCTCAGCTCTTGCATCTGTTCCTTGAACTTTCCGCTATAATAGGGGATCAATTGCGCCATGTAGGATATCATAAATGATATCTCCTCAGGCAGATTCAGTGCGGCAAATGCGGCTCTGTACTGGCTGAAATCCATTCCACTGAGGCTGATGGCACAAAGGTAGATGATCAGGATGCGTAGAGATAGAAAGGCACTGCTTACCAGAGCGTAGTTATGGATGTGCACGATGCCCAGATCCAGTGCGATGCCCCCTCCCTTGCGAAAGAGTAGCTGGATAATCACCAAACTCAGCACCAGCCACATCAGCTTTTTGAGCCCAAGTAATCTGTTCCACAGCGCTTTTGCTCCGCTGCGATACTCGCACAGCCAGGCCAGGAAAAAGACGATCAGGAGTGAATCCGGACTCTGCAAGATGATGGCAAGGCTGCTGTAAAACACACAAAGTACAAAAAAGCTCAGAGGATGTAAAAGCCGCTTCACACCAGCTTTCCTTCCGCTAGCAAAAGTGTTCTATCCGGTATCAGCAGTCCCTGGATGTGGCTTACGATCAGCATCCCTTTGCGCAGAGCCAATAAATCCGCCAACAGCTTTCTGCGATCGTTGTCCAGAGCAGTAAAGGGCTCATCCAAAACCAGATAGTGATCCTTTAAACACAAGGCAAGGCTTAGAAGATAGCACTGCCGGGTGCCTTTGGATAACTCCCGCAGAGGTAAGCGCCAGATATCGCCAAAACCCTGCATCAGAGCATGTCCTTTTACCGCATCCACAGCCATACCGGCCATCTGCCAGATGCTAAGATCCTGCTCCAGAGTGATCCCCAATATCCTTCCGTCAGCCTCCTGAGGCAGGTAAAACAAGGGATGCTCACAAGTGTCTATCTTTCCTGCATTGGGACTCAGTTTACCGCACAAAAGCTTCAGCAGCGTACTTTTACCGCTGCCGTTTTCTCCACACAGCAGGATGTTTTCTTCCCTGTTGAAATGGTGTGATAGCGCCGTAAACAGTGCTTCCCGCTCAGGATAGGTAAAGCCAAGCTTATGCAGGGTGAACACTTGTCTTCTCCAGATGAATCCGGCTATCAGCCATGCTAATGATGTGCGGATTGTGGCTGGCCAACACGATTCCCTTCCCCAGTTTGCGCAGTTCCATTAGCCATTCGCAGAGCAGCGCCAGTGAGCTTTCGGACAGCCCTGTTTCGGGCTCATCCATCAGCAATACCGGGTTTTGCATGGAATCGCATATAGCACAAAGCAGCAAACGCTGTTCACCTCCGCTAAGGTTCTGCGGTGCAGCTTGCAGCAAATGATATATGCCAAAACGATCTGCAGCGCTATCAATGCGCTTGCGTATCTCGGAGGGTGGCAAGCCCATATTTTCCAGTGCGAAAGCCAGTTCCAGTTCTACTGTGGGCATCAGCATCTGCTCTCTTGTTTCAGCTGGAGCAAGGCTGATGAAGCGGTATATTTCGCACAACGGGATTTCTTTCAGACTGCGGTCTCCCCAGCGGATACTTCCGGACACACGAGCCGGGATCCCTTTTGGGATAATGCCGCACAGGCAATTGATCAGGCTACTTTTACCGCTGGAATTGCCTCCTGAGATCACTAGGATTTGCCCTGCGTCCAAGTCCAGATTCAAGCCTTGAAACAGGGTTGCCGGAGCATCGGGAAATTGTAGCTCCAGCTCGCGCATCTGAAGTTTAGGGAACAAGCTCGAAATATAGGGTATCATTCAAGAGCATTGGCTCTGCCAGAACGTCTCCCAATTCCATCACTTCCGTGGCACGGGGGAAGTGCATATTCAGCTTTACATTCGGGCTCAACTGCCACTGAAGTGCCTTTGCCAGAGGTACAAGGACAGAGGCATTGTAGGTATCGATCAGCGCTTGATAATCCACCTGAATATAGCTGATATTCTTCATCCACATTCCACCCGGGATTTGCGGACTTTTCACGTTGTATGTACCTTCTTCAGTAAGTTCTAAAACCGCTCCCGCCAGTTGCGAAGGGTACACAAGCGTCTGAATCAAACCGTCACGGCTATATATCACCACATCCTTGATCGGCAGGTCGCTCAGTTTTCCCACAAAGTCGTCAAAGCGATAGCCCTTCATTTTCACAAAGGGTTTGGGATCCTGCACAAGTTCCTGTTTGGAAAGAAACTCTGCTAAAGAGTAGAACTTTACAGGGATGGGTATCTCTTTGTAATGTTCCAGGGAGATTCTCTTTACATCCCGCACCCAGTACATGCTACGCAGATGGGGGAAGATAATGCGAAGTTGCTCATTGGGAAAGATATTGCCTTCGCCTGTATGCGCCAAAAAGCAGGTGAGAGTATCCCATTCTGCTTTATTGAATTTTACTTCGTAACGATCTCCGGATAGAAACTTAATCACGGCAAAATCGCCCAGATTCTGCTCTTTCAACCAGGTGTCGAAGCGTATGCCTTTCCAGGTATTTATCACGGTCTCACCATCCACTTCCTTGCTGGTAGAAAATTCCTGAGCTGGTATCTTGAAGAATTGTTCATAGGAATATTCGTGGCTAATGCCTTGATTGTCAGTAATAATCAGAGCCGCCAGGGGGTCCATCAAAACCAGTATCAGTATTAATAAATAGTATCTCATTGTATCATCCTCGTTTCTTTTAAACTCTTATAGATTCCATAACTTAAGACTCCACCCACCGCCCCGGAAACCAGCGCCATGGCCAATACAATCAGCATGATAAGAGGCGGATGCCGAAACATTACATAGACCGAAATCAAGGCTCCGGCACCATTGGCTAGTGCGCATATAAAGATCTGTGAAAGTATGTGGTTACGCTTGGCAAAGGTCATATATACCAAGTCAGCCACCAAGCCGGGAACCGTGTAGGATATCAGCGATAAAGCACCCTGATTGCCGGATATGCCAAAGATCAACACGCCGATCGCTTGGATGAGGCCAAACATAAAGCCGGTAAAGGGTTTATTTACGATTACAATCGCTAACACCAGCCACATCATATAGAAACCTCCGGCAAAGGAACCACCAGGGATGCCCAAAGGGCGGGATAGAAGCTTGAAAATAGGCCCTACCAAGGGTTTCACCGCAATACCGAGTGCCGCCAGGGATGCAATCAGGATCAATTCTTTCACAGAGAAGTGTTTCAGCAAGTTAAGTCATCCTTGTCATGTGCCCACTTTCCAAATCCAAAAGGATCATCTCGATCCCGGATTCCCGGAAGAGGTTGGTGGCCAATTCATCGGGATAGGAGTTGGCAATGTAAACGGTTTTGATTTCAGCATTTATGATCATCTTGGCGCAGATGCTGCAGGGTTGGTGAGTACAGTACAAAATCGCCCCGCGTGTGCTGCTGCCATTGATTGCCGCCTGAATGATGGCGTTTTGCTCCGCATGAACTCCACGGCAAAGCTCGTGTTTCTCGCCGGAGGGGATGTTGTTCTGCTCTCTCAAACAACCGGTTTCGGCGCAATGAGGACTGCCTTTGGGGCTACCATTGTATCCGGTGGAGATCAGTTGATTATCCCGCACCAAAGCGGCACCAACTGCTCGGCGCAGACAGGTACTGCGGGTGGATGCCAAAAATGCCATCTTCATGAAGTACTGCTGCCAGGAGGGACGTTTATCCATATATATCACCTGATTGATACGATATTTTTACTAAAAAGACATTGGACACTATTCTGTCAAGCAGGAACTTGGGCTGAAGCTGCTTAACAGCCCAAAAGCATATGGAATGAATAATCCTTCCCCTGAGAATCATCCTCTGCTGAAGCAGATATCATCGTGTTATCATCGAGTGACCACTGCTTGATAACGGCTTTATATTGGCTTCGGTACCACTTGATGTATACAGGAGGAATAGCACACATAAGGTTGAACGTTCCGCTTCGCTTCACTGTTGAACGGCCTTCGGCCTGTTGAATGCTCAGGTTTTGCCTTCGCTGTTGAACGGTGTTGCAGTTCTGCAGTTGGGGGTTTGTACCTCGTGCCTCAGACACGTCTTGGTCAGTTAAACTTCCCACTTTCGATCGTGATAATTTGTGAAGATCAGTGTAAATCTGTGGACAGAAAGAAGCATCTCGCACAAAGCGGATTAGACTATATTTCAGGCGGAGATGTGGTATATTTTTGCCCATGAAGAGACGAATGAAGGATACCATCAATGAAACTTACGATGCTACCCAAAATACCCGGATCAAAATCCATATTACAGCGGATAATGGTGCTGGCAGCCCATGCCAGGGCGGATATCAGGCTGGAAAACTACAATCCTTGCGCTGATGTAGTGGAATTGGAAAGCGCAATGAAGACATTCGGCTATCATGTAGAGAAAAAACAAGATGGCATGCATTTCCACTTCAATGAGAACGCACATCTGGCAAGTTCGCATAAGTATCAGTTTCAGGAATCCGCCACCGCCTTCAGATTGTGGCTTTCGGTGTTGGCAAACCTCAAGGGAACAAAGTCTTACATAGCAATTTCGGATATCCTGCAAAAGCGGGGTTATACTCCTTTACGCAATGCTCTGGAATCAATGGGAGCAGCGTTTTCACCTAACGAAAACATCCTGACTATAGACTCAAGCTGTCTGAACGGTGGAAAGGTCGATTTACGAGATTCAATCAGCAGTCAATTCGCCAGTTCTCTTGTGCTTGCCGCACCTTACATGCAGAATGACCTCTGGTTGAGGCGGGATCAATATCAGGTTTCGCTGCCCTATCTTCAGCTTAGTCTGCAGATGTTGAAGACCTTTGGGGCAGAGATCATGGAAGAGGGAGATTATCTTCGGGTATTGCGGGGTAAGTACAGCCTTCCCCGGCACTTTACTGTGGATTCAGATATCTCTACTGCAGCATTTTACGCCGCCCTTGGTGCTGTGCAGCCGGAAGGTGTGCGGATGCAGCTACAAATCAATCCGGAATATCCTCAGGCCGATATGGCAATCTTCCCAATCCTGACTCAGATGGGGGCGCAAGTAGATTGGTCTGGAAGCGTTTGTAATATCAAACCGGGAAGGATGAAGGCTGTGGACTTGGATCTGAGGGATTGTCCTGATCTGATGCCTATCCTTAGCATTCTGGCGCTCTTTTGTGATGGTAAAACTGTTCTGCGGGGCATTGCCAGGTTGAAGCATAAAGAGAGTGACCGGGTATTGGGAATAGCTCGGGTGCTGGATTTGATCGGGGTGGCTTATGTGCTGAATGAGGACTATTTGGAGCTATATCCTATCGGGAACAGGGAACTGCCTGCAGTGCAGTTGGATACGCAAAACGATCACCGCTTGGTGATGGCCTTCAGTTTGCTGCGGAAACGCTATGTACAAATATCGCTGAAAGAGACTGCATCGCTGGCGAAGTCTATACCGGGTGCAGAGTTAGATAAATAGATAGAGGTGTTATTCTTTAGTTTGCGGAGGGGCAAACTGCTGTTGTACCTGGTTTATGACGGCATCCAGAAAGAGATCGCCCTGTTCTACTACATCAAAAGGCTTGAATCCCAGATACTTGTCCCACTGACTGAGAATGTAGTCGTGACTCACTATGCGGTAAACTCTATCCAATTCCAAGGGTTTATTATCGATGCGGAAGTCGGTGGTAGAATCCTGCAGCCATGAGGCTTCACTTACAGTCATGATATCGTAGGGCTTTGTTTCCAATATCTGCAGGTTTTTGGTCTGGGCGGTCAAGATATCTCGGCCGTAACAGGAGAAAAACACTATGGTATTGCCAAAAGGGATGCATTCATGCAGATCGCGCAGAGTAATCTCGCCTTGGGGCAGATTGCGCCTGAAACCGCCGTTGTTTACCATGGCGAGTTCGGTTTCCGGATACTCTTTCACCAAAGATTGAGCGACCCACATAATGCTGGGCGTAACGCTGAATTTGTCGGAGATAAAAGGCTCCGGTAGAATGCCAACTGTTTTACTGAGTTTGCGCTCCATCTCACCTACACTTTCCTCCAGAAAGCTCGCCAGATCGCTCTGATAGTCTGCAGGGGGCTGGGACAGCGGGATCAAGCGATTGGAAAAGTGCGTGATCCGGTCTTGCCGAAGCTTTAGATCAACTTGACCCAACGATTGTAAGTGACTGCCGGTGGATACTATATAGATGCCGTTAACTACTTGTGCGGGTTCAAAAGCCAGATGCGAATGGCCGCCGATGATCATATCAACTCGCTCGTCCAATTGAGTGGCGAGCAGGCTGTCCGCTTCCCAGCCGTTGTGACTGAGGAGTACCAGCAGATCGCTCTTGGCATCTGCTTCATCCAGTACCCGGTCGATGGCCTCTTTGTAAGGCAAGATGTTCAGGTTTGCCACGTTTTCTGGTTTCACCCTTTCGGGCAGACTGTCTATAGTGAGGCCTATCACTGCGATTCTGGTATGTCCCTTGTGGAAGACTTGATAAGGCGCATGGCCAAAACTGCTGCCATCAGCATTCAGTAAGTTTGCGCTGAGGAAGGGAAATTTGGAGCGCTCCACCAATGCCCGGGAGTGAACCTCGGAGACATCGAACTCGTGGTTGCCAAAAGTGGCGGCATCAAGATCGAGTCGTTCAAATACTTCCAATACGGCTCCGCCCTTCAGAGCATCGTATTCCATGGAGGAGAAGATGGAGCCGGTTTGCATATCTCCGGCATCCAGCCATAATGTGTTCTTATGACCCTTGCGGGCTTCGTCCAGATGGTATTCCAAGGCAAGGTATCCGCCTTGGCCGTTGCGGGCAGGTTCGTAGGCGGCGTGACTGTCGTTTGTGTGCAGTATTCTCAGGTTTTGGGCACAGGCAGTGAGTAACAAGAATAGAAATAGGCAGAAGTAGAGGCTATATTTCATAGAGATTTACCTTTGGCAAGCGCTGCGGATACCTTTTTTAAGTCCTCGGGAGTGTCGATGCCGATGCCTTTGTAATTAGTTATGGTCATGCGGATGGGGATGCTGTTTTCCAAAGCGCGCAATTGCTCCAGCTTCTCGATGGCCTCCAATTTGCCCACGGGTAGGCTAACGAAACGCATCAGCGCGGGATGACGGAAGCCATACACTCCGATATGGCGGAAATAGCGGCAATCCGGGTCTTTATCGCGATTGTAGGGGATGGGGCAGCGGGAAAAATAGATGGCGTTCTGCAGGGAGTCAGTCACCACTTTCACCATATTGGGATTTGTAATGTCTTCATCGTTTTCAAAAGGTGTCATCAGGCTGGCCATCATCACCGCTTCATCTTTGAAGGACTGTAGTAAAGCCGTTAGTGCCTCAATACTTATGAGCGGTTCGTCTCCCTGAATGTTCAGGATCACGCTTTCTTCCTCCAGATATTCCGCCACGGCTGCTACACGGTCGGTTCCGCTGGGCAGGCTGCTGTCGGTAAGCATCACCACGGCTCCAAAGTCTTGTGCCACAGAGGATATCTTCAGATCGTCGGTGGCGATAATCACATCGTTGAAGAGTTTAGAGCGGCTTGCTCTTTCCCAGACATGTTGAAGGATGGGTTTTCCGGCCAGCAATGCCAGAGGCTTTCCGGGAAAGCGACTGGATGCATAGCGGGCAGGGATCACAGCATAGCTTATCATCTCTCATCTCCCCGGCAGAGGCTTATCCGGAAGGATCCTCCGCCTTGTTGTAGTGCTTTTTCAGCCAGATCAACAGGGCTGACGTATCGGTGTAGTTCACACCGGGGATGCGCATAGCCTGCGCTAAGTTGAGTGGCTTGATTAGCGCCAGCTTTTCCCGCGCTTCCCAAGCTAGGCTCTGTATATTATGGTAGTCGATATCTAAAGGAATGCTATAGTTTTCTGCCTTTTGGTGTCGCGCCAGTTCCTCGTGCATACGGTCCAGATAGCCGGAGTACTTTATTTCCAGTTCCACTCTTTGTTGGGTATCGGTGCTAAAGTCCTCGGGAATCCGGTAACCATAGCGCTCCAGATCTTCCAGATGCAGTTCGGGACGTTTCAGTAGCAGAGCCAGCTTGACGGGTTCCTTCAAATCCGGATGCATAGTGCTGTTGTGAGTCTGCAGATACTCTGTCTCGCGCTGCTTTACACTCAGCATGGTTTGAAAAGCTTGCCAGCGTGTGTCTGAGACCAAGCCCAATCGGTAACCGAGCGGCATCAAGCGCTCATCAGCATTGTCCTGACGTAGCAGCAGACGATATTCAGCACGGGAAGTGAACATGCGGTAGGGTTCGTTTGTGCCGCAACTCACTAGATCGTCGATCAAAACACCGATGTATGCCTCGCTGCGTGACAGGATGAGGGGGTCTTTGCCTTCCAGTGCCAAGCTGGCGTTTATTCCTGCCATCAATCCTTGAGCGGCGGCTTCCTCATAACCGCTGGTACCGTTTATCTGTCCGGCAAGATACAATCCCTTGATCTGCTTGCATTCCAAAGAGGGATAAATCTCGGAGGGATCCACATAGTCATACTCGATGGCATAGGCATAGCGCATGATGCGGGCTTTTTCCAGTCCGGGGATACTGTGTACGATGCGTTCCTGCACCTCTGTGGGCAAGCTGGTGGATATTCCGTTCACGTAGCCTTCGATAGTATTCAGGCCTTCGGGTTCGATGAAGACATGATGGCTGTCACGTTGGGGAAACTTTACAATCTTATCTTCGATGGAGGGGCAATAGCGGGGTCCGATTCCCTTGATGACACCGCCATAGAGAGCCGATTCATGCAAATGATCGCGGATGATGCGATGAGTTTCCGGTGTGGTGCGGGTCATGTAGCAACTCACCAGGTTCTTCAGGGGGATGTTGCGGTAATATGAGAAGCCGCTGGGATCGGGATCGCCCGGTTGAGCTTCTAGCACGCTGTAATCCAGACTATTGAGGTCAACTCTGGGCGGGGTTCCTGTCTTGAATCGAAGCACCTTCAGTCCCAAATCTGCCAGGGAGCGGGAAAGCTCGTCTGAGGACGGTTCTCCGCTGCGTCCGCCGTGATAACTCTTCTTGCCGATATGAATAAGTCCCGCCAGAAATGTTCCTGAGGCGATGATCACTTTAGAGGCGTAGTATCTGTGTCCAATCTCGCTGATGCAGCCTTTTATAATGCCGTTTTCCACGATCAATTGTGCGATATTGGCTTCGATGAGCTGGAGTCCGGCACAGTTCTCCACCGCTTCCCGCATCAGAAGCGAGTATTGGGAGCGGTCGTTTTGTGTGCGGGGTGCCCATACAGCCGGGCCTTTGCTGTGGTTCAACATCCGAAAGTGAATCCCGCTGAGGTCGGCAACGCGTGCCATTTCACCACCCAGGGCGTCAATTTCCCGTGCCAGATTACCCTTGGCGGGGCCTCCGATGGATGGATTGCAGCTCATGCGGCCAATAGCTTCCAGCTTCATTGTAAACAGCGCAGTGTTTGCGCCCCGGCGTGCTGCCGCCAAGGCCGCTTCGATGCCGGCATGACCGGCTCCGACCACGATTACATCAAAGTGCTCGAACATATATGGCTGCTACAATTTACTCTGTAAAAAGTCACAAATCTGCTGAATCCCGGTGTTTTTCAGGGAAGAGACAGCGTAGATGGGTTTATCAGCAAGCGCCAGCCCTTTTGCCAGATCCTCCAGAAGCTTCTTGTGCTTGGTCTTGGGCACTTTATCTACTTTGGTGGCGATCACACAGTGGTCGATCTTCTTGATGCGCAGTATATCAAGCATCATGATGTCCTTTTTGTCGGCTGGATGCCGGATGTCCACAAGCACAAACATAGCTTTCAACTGGTTGCGTTGTTCAAAGTACCTATTTACCATCCGGCGCCATTTTTCCTGCTCTTTCTGGCTAACCTCGGCAAATCCGTAGCCCGGCAGATCGGTAAATTGCATAAAACCTGCGTCTTCGCTGTCATCGATCTTGTAGCGGGTCAGGAAGAAGTTCAATAGTCTGGTTTTTCCCGGTGTACCAGAGGTCTTGGCTAGTTCATGATGATTTGTAAGCAGGTTTATGAGGGAGGATTTTCCCACGTTACTACGTCCGGCAAAAGCAAATTCGGGGTATGCGGAAGCGGGGTAGTCTACCGGTTCCACCGCACTTTTTACGAAGTATGAATCTACTATTCTAAGCATTACTATAGATTACGCTGCTGCGTTCGGATTCGTAGATTTCCACTTCTTTGATCTTCGCAGGATAATTGACCAAGCCTCTTTCCATTTCTTTGTAGATGATGCGTGCCAGATTCTCGGAAGTGGGATTTTGCCCTTCCAGTAGGGGCATATCGTTCAGATATTCGTGATCAAATTGGTCCAGGATGCAGGTCAGAATGTCTTTGATGACGCCATAATCCAGGCCCATCCCGATCTCATCCAGCGTTTCACACTCAATTCCCACCCGCACTTTCCAATTGTGTCCGTGCAGGTTTGAACAGGCTCCCTGGTAACCGCACAGCCGGTGTGCGGCGGAAAATTGATCACTCACGTTCAATAAAAACATACTCACTCCTAAAAATACTTTTTGCGGATGAAGATAAAGACTAAAAGCATCGAGAGCAACACCGAAAATCCCATCACTATGAAGAATGCGTGGGGATGGGATTGTAGGGGTAGAATCAGATTCATACCGTAGATGCTGGCTATCAGTGTGGGCAGTGCCAGGATGATGGTGATCGAAGTAAGAAACTTCATCACCACATTCAGATTGTTCGATATGATCGAGGCAAAAGCATCCATCATGCCACTGAGGATGCTGCTGTGGATGATCGCCATCTCGATAGCCTGTTTGTTTTCGATGATCACATCCTCGATGAGATCTTCAGCCTCCGGATCCTCCAGCAGCCAGCGAGAGCGCTGCATCCGTTCCAGAATGATCTCGTTGCTCTTCAAAGATGTATTGAAAAAAACCAGCGATTTCTCCATCCGGAGCAAGCGGATTAGCTCCTTATTGCGCATAGATTGGTGAAGTTCGCTTTCGATATTGTTTGTGCGCCGGTTGATCTCTTTCAAAAACTTTAGATAGTAGATGGCCGTGCGCAGATTGATGGCCAGAATGAAGCTTTGTTGGGTGATGTTGAAGGCTTTGTGCTTGCCGTCCAGATACTGCGTGAGTATCTCATTTTCGTAGAAAGACACAGTGATCACCTTGTCTTCCACAACGATGATCCCCAGAGGTGCAGTGGCAAAGCTGACGCTGGCAGAACGATGACGGTAATACAACGGTACACGCAGGATGATGAGCATTGCCCCTTCGTCATGCTCCATACGTGAGTTCTCATCGGCATCCTGAAGGTCTGTGATAAAGTCTTCCGGGAGGTCATATTTATCCAATACAGTTTTCACTTCTTCCGGGTCAGGGTTTTCCAGATGCACCCAAAAGGATTCATCCCAATTGAGTGCAGGGACAAAGCGCTGACCGGCAATCTTGTAATACAGAATCAATTCCGATACCTCCTTTCTTTATCATGTGATGCCAGTTTCCCAAAGGCGATACAATTTGGCAAGGTATTTTCATCTTGAGGCAATGCACGGGGCACAACCATGCCTTCACAATCTATATAGCGGACACAACTGGGACAAAAAATGGCGCACCCCAAGGATGCGCCGCTTGCTTATGGATGTGCTTTATTTAGGGGAAATTGATCTGGATCGTTTTCACTTCGGGATACTTTTCCAGGTGTTCATGAATCTCTTCTGCTACGTTGTCCCGCCAACTGTCGAAGCTCATCATATTCAGGTCGATCAGCACTTCTCCATCCATAAAACCGATATACTTCACCATTTTCAGGCTTACGATGTCTTCACCCACCTGGGGATAGATGATCTTTTTCAGCTCTTCCAGGATGGTCTCTTTGCCAAAGTTTGGCACTTCTTTCAAACCGTGGGCAATCTCGTAATTCGAGATCGCAGTCTGCAGAGTATCAGCCGCCAATACGGAGCAATGCACTTTCACCGGAGGCAGACCGTCCAGGGCTTCCATGGCATCACGCCAGGTGATCTTTTTCGCCTCATCCAGGCTTTTGCCTTTGGCCAGATCGGTGATGATGGAGGCGGTGGCAATGTTTGACGCACAACCATAGGACAGGAAGCTGACGTCTTCTATTACTTTGTTCTCTTCATTTACTTTCAGATACACAGTCACCTGATCGCCGCAAGCGGGACTGCCTTCCGTGGCAGTGGCATCGGGATTTTCCATTTTGCCCACATTGTGAGGGTGCATAAAGTGGTCTAAAACCTTCTGTGAGTATTGCATTTATCTCTCCTGTTTCTTCATAGCATTGTAAAGCGGGCTGCGCTGGCGCAATTCTGCAGTGATCTCCGCCAGTTTATCCACTGTAAAATCCAGGTCTTCCTTTGTGTTGTAGCGGTTGACGGTAAATTTCATCGAACCATGCGATTGCACGTGGCTCTTGCCGATTGCCATCAGTACGTAGTTTGCTTTCAATCCCTGAGACGCACAGGCGGAACCGGTGGCAACCGTGATGCCATGCATGTCCAGCATCATCGTAATGGCTTCGCCTTCAATGTAGTCGATGGAGATATTGATATTGTGCGGAGCGCGGCCTTCGCCTTCGGCGCCGTTCAACTCGATATACTCAATCTTTTCCTTTAGACGCTCCAGCAGATGGTTCGAAAGCTCCCGCAAGTGCCTGATACCTCCATCCAGATCTGCAAATGTAAGCTCCACCGCCTTGGCAAAGCCGGCGATCAGTGCGATGGAAAGACCTCCGGTCTGCAATCCGTCCACTCGTTTTACTCCGTGGATTACTTGCCCCAGTTTCGTGCCTTTGCGCACATACAGTGCGCCAATGCCCTGTGGACCGTGAATCTTGTGTGCAGACACGCTCAGGGTATCGATGCCATAGTCATTCACGTTCAAGGGTATTTTCCCGTAGGCTTGCCCGGCATCCACATGGAAATAGACCTTGTTTGGTGCCCGTGAGAGTATTTCGTGAATCTCTTTCAAGGGCTGAATCGTGCCCACCACGTGGTTTACAGCAGTGGTCATAAATAGTACTGTATCAGGACGTATCACGTCTCTTAGCTGATCTAGGTCGATGCGGGCTTTGCTGTCTGTTTCAAGATAGCTTACCTCAAAACCTTTTTTCTCCAGCCAGGCGGCATTGGTGAGCAGATCGGGATAATCCACCACGCTCACGATAACATGACCTCGCTTCAAGGATGCGGCAAGGCCCTTGATGGCGATGTTGTTTGCTATTGTTCCGCCAGAGGTAAAGTGAATTTCCTCTGGACTTGCACCCAGCGAATGTGCCACAATCTGACTAAAGCCTTCCAAGGCGTCGTTAGCGCTTTCACCTGTGCTGATGAAGCTGCCGGGAAACCAAAACTTTTCCCGGAAATAAGGCATCATGGCATCCAATACTTCCGGAGCCATGGGGCTGCTTACGCAGTTATCCAAATAGATTGAACCGGGCTTCATTTGTCTTTCCTTTGCCATATTTTCAGTATATCCTTCAATGTGTAGGAACTGAAAACCTGCTGTAGTTCATTTTGTATTTCGTTGAAGAATGAAGATAAAGTGCAGGAATCTCCCAAACAATGCTCTCTGGAGGTATCCACACAAGCAGTATTGAAACTATAGTCTTCCACGGCTGCTAATACATCTGCAAAACTAATCTCTTCAGGCTTTTTTGCCAGAGCATAACCTCCCAGACTGCCGGGGCTACTATTCACCAATCCGGCAGTTTTGAGCATCGCCATAAGGTGCTCAATATACTTCTTGGGCAAATTCTGGGCTTCACAAATTTTCTGTGCCGACACATGGCCTTGCTCCTGGATTTCGAGGAGTACCCGTAAAGCATACTCTGTCTTGGTATTCAGCGCCATTTCATTCTCCTTTGTTTATCTACGGCTGTTTCTTGTTTCTATAATACATACTAATTCTCTATGCTATATCTGTCAAGTATGATTTTGGCTTATGATGATTGTTCGAATCTCCAAAACGGAAGGCAGTACAGGTTGGGGTGAAGGCGACCTGTCTAGCCGCAGTTCCGATCCGTAACGGAGCTTTCCGCAGCTCCGATCTGTAACGGAGGATTCCGATCCTCCAAAAGAAAAGAGAAGTAGTATCGGAAAGTTCAACTGACAAAGACGTGCCTGAGGCACAAGCTACAAACCTCCAACTGCAGAACCGCAGCACTGTAGCACTGTAGCACCGTTCAGCTACGAAAGGGGAACAGCCATCTGCGTTCCATTCATCCTCTATGCATCAAGTCGTGATGAAGCAGATATCATCGGGTTATTATCGAGTGAGCACTGCTTGATAACAGCTTGATATCAGCTTCAACTCTGGTTGAAATAGAGAGAATGAATGGCACGTGAGCATTCACCTGCAGAACCACAACACCGCAACACCCCCTTTATACATACTTCATTCATTACTAGAATGCAATCAGCTATTCGCTTGACACTTTTTTCAGGGTTGCACAAAATGGAACAAGCATCAATAAAAGCCCGAAGGGAGAGTATATGATTACAGTATTTGTAAACGGCAAGGCCACCAAGGTGCTCAAGAATACCAAGGTTTTGCATGCATGCACAAAAGCCGGATACCCGGTTCCCCATCTATGTTATCATGAGGATCTGCCCGCATTTGGCAATTGCGGTGTATGCATGGTTGAGATCAACGGCCGCACTGTGCGGGCTTGTTCCACTCCTTGTGAAGATGGGATGCAGATAAAGACTACTGGCAAAAAGCTATTGGATCTGAGACGGGAAGCGGTGGAGATTATCCTATCGAACCATCCCAACAACTGTCCGGAATGTATCAAAAACGGACGCTGTGAATTGCAGGATTTGGCTCAGGAGCTCGCCATCCGCCACATGCATCTGAAGAAGGTAAAACGTAAGTATAAGGGTCGTGATGAATCCTCTCCCTCCATCACTTTAGACCCATCATATTGTGTTCAGTGCGGACGCTGTACCTATGTGTGCAACGAGGTTCAGGACGTTCATGCTCTGCAAAACAGTGATCGCGGTTTCGAAACCTACGTGGGACCCACCTTTGATCGTCCGCTGGAGAGCAGCGAATGTGTAAAATGCGGACAATGCAGCGCTTATTGCCCCGTGGCAGCCATCTATGAATGTGACGACAGCGATCCCTTGTGGGTAGCGCTGGACAATCCCGATCTGGTGCTGGTGGCTCAGGAAGCTCCGGCGGTGCGCGTGGCTTTGGGTGAAGAATTTGGCTACAAACCCGGAACGAACGTGAAAGGCAAGATGTACAGCGCTTTACGTGAATTGGGCTTCAAATATGTGTTTGACACAAACTTCGGGGCAGACCTCACCATCATGGAAGAGGCCAGCGAATTTGTACATATCTTCACAGAACATCCGGAGAAATTCCCGCTCATCACCACCTGTTGCCCTTCCTGGGTGGATTATCTGGAGAAGTTCCACAGCGACCTCATCCCGCAATTCTCTTCCTCAAAGAGTCCGCATCAGATGGTGGGTACAATGGTGAAGACATATTGGGCAGAAAAGATGGGCATCGACCCCAACAAAATCTTCCTGGTGTCCGTAATGCCATGCACGGCAAAGAAATATGAGATCGAACGCATGGAAGACATGTATGCCAGCGGCCGCAAGGACGTGGATCTCACCATCACCACTCGCGAATTGGCGCGGATGCTGAAAACCCGCGGCATAGATATGGCGAAGCTGGAAGAAGGCCATGCAGATAATCCTCTGGGCGAATACAGTGGTGCAGGCACTATCTTCGGAGCCACCGGAGGTGTGATGGAAGCGGCTCTGCGTACTGCTTACAAATTGGCTACTGGCGAAGAATTGCCGAATCCCAAGATCGACTTTGTGCGCGGTTCCAGAGGGATCAAAAAAGGCACGATCAATCTGCTAGGCAAGGAAATCCGCATCGGAGTAGCCTCAGGTTTGGGCAATGTAAGCAAATTGATGAACGAAATCCGTGAGGCAAAGCAAGCCGGCAAAGAACCTCCCTACCACTTTGTGGAAGTGATGGCCTGCAGCGGTGGTTGTGTGGGCGGTGGCGGTCAGCCATATCGCAGCACAAACCGGGTTCGCTCAGCCCGTGCCAAGGGACTGTACAAAGAGGACGAACTTGCAGAACGCAGAGAGTCTCACAACAATGAATCCATCCTAAACCTTTATAAAGAGTATCTGGGTGCGCCCAACAGCGATAGAGCCAAAAAGCTCTTGCACACCAAATATATAGCGCGTCCCGTGAAGATCATACAAGAAGATTGAATGAAGCAGCCGGATAAGAGCCTCATTTATCCCCTCTTCATACCCATGCAAGGGTGTCCCGGAACCTGCGTATATTGCGACCAGCGCAAGATCAGCGGGGCCGGAACGTTCAACATGGAAAAGGCGGAAGCCGAGGTAGCGGCTTTTATCCGGCGTAATCCTGGCAGAAAGAAGGAAGTAGCCTTCTATGGAGGCACCTTTACGGCATTACCGGAAGCTATCCAGGAAGACTATCTGAAGAAGATCAGCCGTCTTTTGGATGAGGGCGACAGCCTGAGGGTGAGCACGCATCCTTTGTACATCAGTGATGATGTCCTGGTGCGCTTATGGCGATACCGGGTGAGAACCATCGAACTGGGCGTTCAGGATTTTTGTGATGAAGTATTGCTGGCTGCCGGGCGAAAATACACTGCGGAGTCCGCTCTATCTGCAGCAGGGGCAGTACGCAAAGCAGGCTTCACTCTGGGCATTCAGTTGATGCCGGGGTTGCCGCACAGCAATCCGGAGAGTTTGGAACTAAATATGCGTGTATTGGTAAGGATGAAGCCTGATCTACTGCGTCTGTATCCCACGGTTGTAATCCAAGATACCCCTCTATCCCGGCTTTATAAGCAGGGAGACTATCTGCCGCTTTCCCTGAAACAGGCGGTTGGTATCTGCGCCGATTATGCTGAATTATGTGCCGCAAACGGGATCAGAATCATCAAGTATGGCGTACCCTCCAATCTGAATACGGTAGATGTCGTGGCAGGGCCATATCATCCTGCCTTTGGTGAATTGGTGAAACAAGAACTCTTGCGGCGGGAGATCCAGCGCGATCCGGAGCGAGGCAAGCATCTATATCCCAAAGAAGTACAGCTACTAGGAGCCCATAATGCCGGAGAGATGTATCCATGAAGAGCTTTATACACGAAAATGATTATTCTATAAATTACCGGGCATATAGACCTGGTGAAGGAAAAGCTATGAAAGCAAAAATCGCAGTTATTCTTAGCATCTTGCTATTACTTGCTGCCTGTACCGTGAAAAATCCCTCTCTGCCGGTATGGGATATTGATCTCAAGATTCCTCTGGTAAACGACCTTTATTATGCATCTGATCTTGTAGACAGCGTAAATATCATAATCCAGGAACATGAAGATTATGGTGAAATGTTGTATCTCACCAGTTCCGGAGAAGTGGAGACTCCCATGGTTGGTAACATCGATTTGCAGCCTGCTATCGACGCACATTTCCCCTTGCTTTCCGGAATCACAATCAGCCAGGGGCTACCTTTTGCAGACACGCAGAACAATGCCAATCTCTCCTATGGAAAGGTTGCTACTGGAAGCCTCCGCTATCGCTTCGTCGATATCGTGGCCCAGACTCAGGAGATTGAGATTACTGTAGCGGAGATCAAAGATCCCGCGGGTGATCCCTTGCGGATAGTATATGAAGGGCAGGTAGGCTGGCAGGAGATCAATCTGGCTGCCTACACTTTCGGTACTTTGAACGCCACCGATCCTTTGGATGAATTGACCTGCGGTTTAACCACCACCTCCTCATTACCTGGTTATAGTCCATTGGGCACGATGGACTTGCAAATGGTGGAGACGCTTAGTTTCTCGATGTTTCAGGGCAAGATACAGACTCTGGAATTGAGTTTGGACAGCTCTGCAGCTCAGATCGACATCGAATATCCTTACGGCCTCAATCAGGCTGTAACGGCGAATGGGGCAAAATTGCAAATCGATTTGTTTAACCGCATGGGATTCAGTTGTGAATTCAGGGGGTTCCTGGAAGCCAGAGTGGATAGCTTCACTCCTCCCACCAGAATTGCGATCCAAGATGACCAGGGACAGAACTTCATCATCAATCCAGCCACCGGCAATGAACCCGGTTATACCCGGGTTACCCTGGAAGAAGGCATCAGCGACCTTATCCAACAGATGCCGGAGCATGTGGAGATCGTGGATGCGGTGGTGAAGATCGGTACCGCCTCTGGATATGGCAGCATCAGGAATACAGACTATCTGAATGCGGATTACGTAGTCGACCTGCCCTTCCGCTTCATGCTTCACGATTACCCCATATTGATGAGGGAAGTTCAACAAATCGACATCAGTGCGGACAACCGTGATAACATCAGTAAAAACCTGCAAAATGCAGAACTGGATATGGATATAATGAATAAAATCCCCGTGGGACTATGCGCCCGGGCATATTTTGGCCATACTGCGGAGATTGATCCTCAGAATCCGGATTCCTATGTGTTTTACAAAGAAGTCCATATCGATTCTGCGGAAACAAATGACCAATGGCAAAAGATTGAGGGACTGGCTTTGAACAAAGCCGAGCTGGATCTTTTTACCAATGAAACGGTGTATCTCAGATGGGAGTTTCGCTTTGCGGAAAGCCAGGATTGGGTAAATATCACTGCTGGCAGCGGAGATTACATAGCCATAAAGAGCATGTTGCTGGGTAAACTGAGAATTGAAGAATCGGGGAAATAGAAATGAAGAAGATGTTTATTTGCCTGCTGATTGCCGTTGTAGCTCTGTCGCTGTACGCCACACCCTCCGCGAAATCTCTTTTCTATGCCGATAGCTATATGCTGCGTGCCACCGGTGTGGAAGCAAACTATTGGAATCCCGCCAGATTGAGTGCGGACGGCCCCAGGGATATCTGGATGCCCCTTCTAAACTCCGGAATCCAAGTGAGCAACAATGCCCTGGATCTGGATACCTACAACTACTTCATGAGTCGTGACACCCTGAATGTGGACGATAAAGAGCGCATCCTGAAGGATGTGGATGGTTCCCTGTCCTTTGGAGTAAACTCGAACATCAGCCTCTTTGGCATCACTATGGATAATACCGCTTTCTCAGCTTCTGCCCATATCTACGGCAAAGGCAAGTTGTCCGAAGATTTCCTGCGCCTTGCCCTATACGGCAACACAGAGGACGAATATACTTTCCATAAGGGCTCAAACAATGCTTCGGCGATCTCCTATCTGGATTTTACATATGGTATTGGTAATATCCGGATTCCCTTCCTTCCGGAAAACTGGCCTCAGATCAAAGCCGGAGCCTCCGCCAGCTTGCTAACCGGAGCCATGAGCATAGATACTCAGGAATTCAAGATAGACTATGTGAGCAACAGCGATGTGGGCGCCAATCTGGATTCCGAGCTGCTGGTACGTACCGGCCTCATCGGTGCAGGATTCAAGGGCATGCTGGGCTTCTATAGCGAGGTCACTCCCCGGCTGGTTGCGGGGCTTACCGTGGACAACATCGCCGGTTTCATTAAATGGGGTACGGATACCAAGAATTATCGCTACTATGCTACCGCGGATTCTGTATTCATTATCGATCTGGATGATGACATAGTCGATTACGAGGATATAGAAGAGGATACCGGTTCGTTCAGTTCGCCACTGGGCACAGAATTGCGCCTTGCCGTACTGTACAAGCGCCGTTTCTTCGATGTTTCCGCAGATTGGGTGCAGGGCTTTTCCGAAAGCGCAGTAAGCAGCAAAGTGGGACGCCTGTCTCTGGGAGCTTCACTGATGCCGCTACCGGTACTGCCCATCTCTCTGGGTATCTCGTTACCAAACAGCAATAACCCTCTCAAGGTATCCTACGGAATCGGAATCAAGGGAGGAAACAACGAGTTCAGACTCGCTTTACAGAGTTTTGACAGCATCATCCCAGGTTACAAATCCAAGGGGATTTCCTTTGGTATAGCTACAAAGATCGGCTTCTGATGTCCTTTCTCTTTGCGGCGATATTTGCACTGCTACTTGCTGCCTTGCTGTATCACCGAAGCCGTCCCGAACTCAGCAGGGGCAGGTTGTTCCTGCTCTGTGCCCTGCGATTTGTAGCACTGTTTATCTTGTTGATTGTGCTGCTTAGTCCCGTATTGCACTTCTTCAGCACGCGCAAGAATGCTCCGCAAATCCTGGTGCTAAAGGACGAAAGCCTCTCTATGGATATCTCCCGCGAGGGCAAAAGCAAAAGCAAAGCGCTGAAAGAGCCCCTGAACACCTTGAAGAGGAAGTATCAGGATGCCGGATATCGCATACTGGAGTATAGCTTTGCCGACGGCATCGATGGGGAGAGGTCAAACAGCCTGCTGGGTAAAAGCTTGGCGGAGATAAGCAAGAAGGAGGATTTCCGCAATATCAGTTCAGTCCTACTGGCCTCAGATGGCTGGCTAAGAGACGAGGATTTCAAGCAGGTATCCCGCCTTGGATACCCCATCTACGCACTTGCAGATACCACCCGCTACAGCAGCGGAGATCTCGCAATCCGGGAACTGCAAGCCAATCGCTATGCCTATCGCAATGAAAACACCTTTATCCGTGCCAAAGTAGCGGCAACAGGCTACAGCGGTCAGGCAAAAGTGCATCTCTACCTTGGTCAGCAGCGCATTAGCAGCCAAACGCTGAAGCTAGAGGACAATGTAGAGCAAATCGTGGAATTTATGCATCGCTTTCCTCAGCTTGGCTTCTTCAACTACCGGGTGGAGCTGGAAGCCCTGGACAAGGAACAAAGCCTGGGCAACAACGTGTATCCCGGCGCCATCGAGGTATTGGCGGAAAAGGAATTGATTGCTGTATTGAGTGATGCTCCCGGTTGGGACAACAAATTCATCCTGGATGCCATCGCCACAAATCCGCGCTGGCAAAGCGTGTCCTATCAGGTTCGCAACGGTGTTGCCTACCGGGGTGAAGAGATGGCAACTCTGTCTGATAACGAACGTCCAGCGGTGATTGTGATCTTGAACAACGGTAATCTGCGCCTTGATCCCAGCTTGCGCCGATACATTGAAGACCGTCTCAAGAGCGGGGCCGGATTGCTCTATCAAGGGCTTCCGCTTAGCGAACTGGCGGATTATCTGCCGTTTACCCGATCCAATCTCACTAGCCCCTATCAGGGTTTTGTGCAGTTACAACCGGCAGCAGATATGTATCCCATGCTGTCTCAATTGGGCTTGGAGCAGGCAAAACTACCTCCTTTGGACTATTATTATTGCAATCCCGCACCCGGCAGCGAGCTTCTGGGCGTGATGAACAATCCCCAAAAGTCCCCAGCCATCGCTATCAAGCTCCAGGGCAAGAACCGCGCCCTGGCATTCAGCTTTTTGAATCTCTGGCGCTGGCAAATGCAACGCGCGGAATCCGGCTATCAGAAGATGATGGTAAACATCCTCACCTGGCTTAGCAACAAGGCATTGGGCAGCTACAGCGCTATCTACAAAAGCAGCTATCTTCAGGGAGAAGAAGTGCTGTTGAGCCTGAGGGCAGAAGACGATATTCGCAGTCACGATCTGGACAAAAACCCCCGGATCAGCATCTATGATGCCGAAGGAAAGCTCTTGGAGCAAGACTTCATGACCAGTTCCGGAGACGAATACCGCTACACCAGCAAGCTTACTGAACCGGGTAACTACCGTTTTGAGATTCGCGAAGCTGATAGCGAAAAGAGCAGCAAGGGAAGCTTTGCCATCTCCGAAATCTCGGCTGAAGAACGTGATTTCGATTTTAACCTGCCGCTTTTGGGCTACCTTGCTCAGACCACCCGCGGCAAGCTCATCAGTCTTGAGGATGCAGCCTTGCACAATCCCCTGCCCCCTGTAATCGGGGAGGAGATCCTAAAACGAGAATATAATCTTTATAAACAGTGGTATATCATCACCTTGTTCATCCTGGCATTCTGTCTGGAGCTCTTTTTCCGGCGTCGCTGGGGTCTGTTGTAAACTATTATTATCTACCTGGAGGTAACACATGCCATATTTCTTAGTACTCATCGCAGCTTTGGTGATCGTCGGCATCCTGATCTGGATGAAGGAATCCAAAAATACTTATGCGCTGTTGGGAATTGCGTTCATAGTCGGCGTCACGATATTTAGCGTATTCTTCTGGCAGAGCCGCAAAGCCGAAACCAGCCTGCGTGTGGTGGGATACTCCAGCAAGCTCTTCGATTCGGACTTGGTGAAATGGAACGTCTCGTTGCAAAAAAGCGTGGGCAATGATGAACTGAATAGCGGGTACAAGAGCATGAACCGGGATATCGTGGCCTTTCGTGAATACCTGATCAGTCAGGGCATTGCCGCTGAAGAGATCAGTGTGCAGCCGGTGAGCAGCTATCCCCGCTATGACAATTATGGCTCCATGACTGGATACAACCTGAATCAGGAGATCTTTATACTGTCGGACAAGCTGGACAAGGTGGAAGACCTTGCCCTCAATCCGGATTTCATTGCCGATCGCGGGATGGTGCTGCAAAACAGCCGCTTGGAATATCTCTACAGCAAGCTTCCGGAATTGAAACAGGAGCTTTTGGCAGCAGCCACTGCCGATGCCATGGCCAGAGCCCGTGAAATCTCCGGTTCTGCTGAAAGTAAACTGGGCAAGATGCGTGAGGCCCGCGCCGGTGTATTTCAGATCACAGAGCCCTATTCCACCGAGGTCTCGGATTATGGCATCTACAATACCAGCACCCGCAAAAAGAGTATCAGCGTAACCTTGACCGCGTATTTTGCTTTGAAGTAGGGAGCGCAGCTGGGCGCTGCGCACCGATTGTGGAAACAGCATCTTGCCGTTTGGACCAACAAGCATCGAGACGAAGCTTCCACTTTACCCCAAACCTTCGCTTTGCTCAGCTTTGGGGACCCCGGAAAACACACCACAAAAACGCTTCGCATTTCTGCGGGGACCCCAAAAAAACCCAAAAAACAGGCTGCCCCGTTATGAGGCAGCCGTTCCTCTGCAACACACAGATTTACATCTAGAATCTATAGGAAAGCCCTATATTTCCTGAGATGGAATTGGAACTGTATTTACCGGGCATGTTATATTCGGTTACTTGAGTATCCTTTATTTCCCGTTCGGTAAACATCACCCATTGGGCATTGGCTTCAAAGCCGATGTTTCCCAGATCGATGCCCCAGCCGATGTTGCTGCTGAATTTGTCGCTAATGTCGGACAGGGTGGGAATTTGGGTATCTTCCGGGATCGGGGTCTGATCGTAGAAAAAGCCCATGCGATATCTATGAATCCCCATCATATATTCCGCACCAAGGCTCACACGGTGGGTATTTTCCCAATTGAAGGTCAAGGGAACTTCCGCAAAGGGATTGGCGGGGTCGGCAATCACGATGGGATCATCAATCTTCACTTTTACTGTTTCCAAGGCATCCCACATGGTATAGCTGTAGTCCAAGGTAAGAGTCAGATTGTCAAACCTTGTGCAGGCAAGGCCGATGCCGATGTCGCCAGGTATATCCAAAGTGGCGTCGATATCGGACTTTCCGCCCAGTTTCATGGCAGGAGTGCCGTCAGGATTTGCCGGGGCCCACAGGTGCATATCGATGTCTCCTTCCATATCGATGGAGGAGGGCAGTTTACCGGAAAGACCGATGGCAAGGCAGTACGTGGGTTTATACAACACTCCCATATTCGCCCCAAAGCCGATGCCGGTTCCAGAGAGATCGATGCTCATCGGAGCCACATTAGCGGAGGGGAATTTCAATTGGGTGATGTCGATCATGCCGTACATGGCGCTAATGCCCATTCCCACAGAGAGATTGGGCAGGATCTGGTAAGCTGCGGAGGGATGTATGTCGACCACGGCGATGCTGCTCATCATCTCTTCATCGGGGAAGCTGGCAGCGTCATTATACACATATGGTGCGCTGGGAAGATCGTAAGCATCCCAAGTGGTGCCCAAACCGTATGGTACATAAACGCCCAAGCCATACTTAAAGCGCGGGTTTTTGGCCATTGTGAGGAAGGCATTGGGGAAAGCAACTACTTTCTTTTTGGCTTCATATTCCTTGGCGGAAAATCCGGGAATGCTCGCAACAGTAGTGCCGCTGGGATCCCATTTGGCAGATGGCATAATGAAAGTGCCGCCCAAAGAGACGGAATTTTCATTCATAAAGCCCAAACCAGCAGGATTCCAATACATTGCACTGGCGTCGTCACTCAAACCGCGGAAAGCTCCACCCATGGAAGTAGCTCTGGAGCCAACTCCTGTGAGGCCAAATCCACTGGCAAACAGCTGTCCGGTCACTAGCACCATACACAACAGAACCGTGACATTATGAATTTGCTTCATAACTAATCTCCTTTAAAGATTACAATATTGGGATTTTGAGACTTGCTAGTGAACGTTATTCAGTTCCCGTTTCGCGTCAAGATAAATCTTGAAAATTGTCAGAGTTTCGTGATGCAGGTGTTGCAAATCTGCACTCATTTGACAATCGTGAACTTTGCCGTAGTTACTTCCTTATCCGCCATCACCTTTGCAATATATGTACCGGATGTCAGCTTTCTATCGTTATCGTCCCTGCCATTCCAAAGTGTGGAATAGAATATCCCGTTTTGCTTTGGATCGCTGCGGAGCCCGGATTTGTTACCCAGGCTGCATTCATCGGTCAGGACGATGGTTTTTACTTTTTGTCCCTTTAGGTTGTAGATCCGAATCACGGGTTGTCCAGCGGGCTTCTTTGCCATGCTGAATTCGATGGAAAGTCCCGCTACTGGGCTGGTATTCAGCATCGGATTGGGGTACAGGCATAGCTCTGGAACTGCGCAGGCAAGCTCTTCATCCAGCGCTGAGCCATTGGGTTCTGCATCTTCCAGCACATAGAGCATGCCGCCGTTTAGGGTGTTTGCATAAGCCACAATTCCATATTCCGTGGTTTCCCATTGATAGTAGTAGTAATCGAAATTTGTGGTTTCGTAATGATACCTTATGCACAGGGCGGGAAAACTACCCAGAGGGATGCTGATACTGCCTTCGGAGATCACTTTTCCGCTAACGGTGTAGCTGCCATAAAGCCATGCATGCGTGCCCTGCCAGGTTTTGTTAATTGTATGCGGTAAACCGTGAGGAATGCCCGGATTCCATACTACATTGGGATAGCCGGTATAGCCCAGAGTGATGATATCTATGCCGTCATTTTGCAGATATGTAGTGCCTGCATCATCTATCCCGTTTATGTACTGAGTGTATGCGCAGCGGATATTGGCGCCGGGATAATCCGGGAGCGCATTTGTACTATAATAGCTGTTGTGCACATAACCGGTCTGGGGCAAAGAGAAGTTCCAGCTTTTTCCGTTGCCTTCGCTGAGGTCGGTAGTGTTTTGATTCCATGCTCCTTGCCGATAATCTCTTTGTGCGCCGGGTGTGAAGCCGTAATGGCTTTGATCGATGTCGAGAGCTGCAAGCGTAGTGCATAGCAGCACAAGCAGTAATAAATATACAAACTTTATCATGGTTACCTCGGATACAAAATGGGTGAATGCCGCATTGCTGTCAAAATAATTCTGCAGAGGTCTATCCTTCTTGCTTCACTTGTGCCGATCCAGATATAAAGCTGTTATCAAGCAGTGACCACTCGATGATAACGGGATGATATCTACTTCGGCACTGCTTGATGTATGGAGGATGAATAGCTCGCGATGAGTTGCTTCGTACCTGTTGAACGGTGCTACAGTGCTGCAGTATTGAGGTTGGCTGGGTTCTCCGAGGATTGCCGGTGTCCCCACGAAAATGCGCAGCGTTTTAGTGGGGTGGTTAAACAGCAAAGGCGAAGCCTGAGCACTCAACATGCCGAAGGCCGTTCAACAGTGAAGCGAAGCGGAACGATCAAAAGCGGAACGAAGTGGAGTGTTGACCGCCAACTGCAGCACCGCAGCACTGTAGCACCGCAGCACTGTAGCACCAACTAACTAATAACTAAGAACTAAAGAATTAAAAAATATTGCTTGACATCTGATTACAAGTATGCAAATTTGCGTTACTAACCTCAAGGAGGAAGCCATATGCGTTGTACCTACATTATTGTAATACTGGCAGTGGTTATGTTTCTCTGCACCGGTGCTTGTAGTGAAAGCAATCCGGCGGTACAGGTGTATTGCAGCATCAATGATGATGGTAGCAGTTTTCGTCTGGATAACAGCTTGGAAGTAGAAACTTATGGCACGCCATTCTATACTTCCGATAAACTGATCTTCCACCTTGGCGAGAGATTGGTGAGACGAGAGCTTGGTAGTCCCGGCATAGAGCTTACTCCGGCTGGTTCCCATATCACAGACACTCAGCATCTTGCAATCGATAAGCTGAACATGATGTTGTATTTCGCTATGGGTTATGCCATTTGTCGTGTTGATATGAACGGTAACAACTTCAGCCGCCTAAGCCCCGATGATGGATCCTATTATAGCGCTCCGGAGTTATCGACAAATTTCAACTATCTTACTGCCATCAAGCACGGTCAGATCGCTAGAATGGATATCCAAACCGGGATCTGGACTGAATTGCCGGAGCCGGTATCTGCATTCTATGCCGTCTACATCGAAGATACAGATGAATACTATTTCTACAGTAGTACCGGGCCATTCGATCCAAAGTACGCATTATGCAAAATGAACGCACAGAGGGATTCATCCCTGATATTTGAGATCCCAAGAGATAATTATTATGAGATGCCCAATGCTCGGATCAGCAAAGACTTACGTTATTTTGCTCTGCAAGGTAAAAGAGAACCTTACGATCATGTTTCATATTCTGGTAATGTGATAACGCAGCGATATCCGTCGGTGCTAATGGTTTACGATCGTCAGAATGATGAGATCTTTTCGATTGAGGATTGCTATAGCTATGCCTTCACGCAAAATCTAGGTACACTGCTGTATTCTCGCGAGAAGCACGGTATGGCGGATTTGATGAGGATGTCTTTGCCTTCCCGCGAGATCGAAACGATCTGGGACGGATACTATCACTACGACACATTTTCATATTGCGTATCGGAAATCTATCCCAGATTTGATGGTAGGATCATCCATATGAAGGCTTGGCAGCATTACTGGAAACCCAAGACCTAGGATTGCGCAGGGATCAGTAAACAGCGCATGCGCAAGCGGCTAAAACCGGATTGGGATTGTGCCCGTGAATCCGACGTAGCTGCGCCGCTCCTTTCCCATGGGAATGCCCTCTATCTGAAACGTAGTAATATCCTGCCAATAGCGCAATTCCAATTTACCGGCGGGTCTCGCAATACCAAAGCTGAGTTGTGCCCCGATCACAGGGTCTTGAAAGCTGTCTTTTACATTCAGGGTCTCAGGCACATTACCATCTACGTAGTACAGTATGTTTTTCGCTTTTGCATAGTGAACGAAATCGTTATAAACAGAAGCTCCTACATAGTATCGATGTCCCCTTTTTGTGGGATTGAGCATATAATCTCCCCCCACAGATAAACGGGTGTTGTAGCTAATAAGCTTTAGACGCATGTCCATCACATAAGGGTAGGGATGATCCACCACTCTGGTAGCAGAATAATAGTGCTCGCTCAACCCTACATGGATGCGGAATTCTGGGGAGACGAAGGTATGGTATTTCAATGCGATTCCGGCAGCAGGTTGTATGCGCCAGCGGTATCTAGTGGGACCAGTAAGCCTGACACCCATGCCCACATTCAAATCGAGCTCCAGATTTGAGTATTCTTCCGTCTCAACTTTCTCCGTGATGGGAACGCTCTGTCCAAAACAAGGCAGACAAAGCATTAGGATCAATACTGTCAACGTAATGTTTCTCATTACTTTAGTCCTCAAAACACATATTAGAGTATACACAAAACCGTCAAGGTTTATATCGGTTCTTTAGTTCGTAGTTTAATGGTGCTGTAGTGCTGCAGTTTACGGGGTTCTCGTAACGGAGTATTCCGATCCTCCGAAAATATAGAAGCAGCATTGGAGCAATCAACCAGTGTGTCCTTTCGTAGCCGTGTAAAATCGGAAATTTCTTGACACAAAGCGCAGGCGGATTTTGCTGACTTTCACAGTGTGCATCTTTAGCTCAGCTGGTAGAGCAACTGACTCTTAATCAGTGGGTCCGGGGTTCGAGTCCCCGAAGATGTACCACACTTTGCGGTTTGTCCGCTGTCCGTGGGACATAGCGTGTAAGCCGTTTTTTTGTATAAATGATGAAGCCAAAGAGCTTCAATGCCCAAAGAACGCGGTAATTTGCCCTTTGCTCCGCGATAGAAATGTGCTAAAGTGCGGCTCTTTTTTTCGCCGGCTTTAGCAGCCGGTTTTTATTGTGGCGCAGGCAAGTGAGATTGAGAAAGAAAAAAGGAGAATATAAATGACAGCACTACATGCAAAACCATCCGACAGAAGCGGTTATATTTTTACATCCGAATCTGTGTCCGAAGGTCATCCGGACAAGGTCTGCGATCTGATATCGGATGCCATTCTTGATGCATATCTGGAGCAGGATCCGCTTAGCCGGGTAGCCTGTGAAACACTGTGTACGCAGGATAGGGTTATTCTTTCCGGAGAGATCAATTCCCAAGCATCCATTGATGTAGAGCCAATCGTGCGTGAGGTGATCCGCAAGATCGGCTACACGCATGCGGGCAAGGGATTTGATCACAATTGTGAGATTACAAATCTGTTGCACAAGCAAGAGCGGGCATTGGCGCTCAATGATGGTGCCGGAGATCAAGGCCTGATGTTCGGTTATGCCTGCAATCAGACCAAATCCCTGATGCCGATACCCATCGAGGTGGCGCATCAACTATTGATAAACCTTGCCAAAGCCCGTAGAGACGGCAGCATTCCCTGTTTGCTTCCAGATGCGAAGAGTCAGGTGAGTTTCCGCTTTGAAGGGCGTAAACCACGGGAATTGGAGACTCTGGTGATTTCCACTCACCACCAGGCCATCTGTGAACTGGAATTTGAGGAATTGAAGCGGGCGATTGTAGATAAAGTAGTGAAAAGCACCATCCTGGAAATGGAAGATGAAGTTCGCTTTGATGCGGATCATCTGAAGATTCTCATCAATCCCCTGGGGCGTTGGCACGAAGGCGGGCCGGCGTCGGATACTGGGCTTACTGGGCGCAAGATCATCGTGGACACTTATGGTGGTTGGGCACAGCATGGCGGCGGTGCTTTTAGTGGAAAGGACGCCACCAAGGTGGATCGCAGTGCGTCTTATATGGTGCGCCACATTGCCAAGAGCGTAGTGGGCAGCGGTTTGGCAGATGAATGCCTGATCCAGTTCAGTTTTGTAATCGGCGACGCTGCACCGAACAGCGTGATGGTGGAAACCTTTGGTAGCGGCAAGATTGCCGAGCATGAGATCGAGGCGAAGATCCTGAAGGAATTTGACTTGACAGTAAAGGGAATCATCGATTATCTTGATTTACGCAAACCGATCTTTCAGCCTACTGCCAGTTATGGACATTTTGGTTTGAACACCAAAGATTGCAGTTGGGAAAAGATCAAAAAAATTTGCTAGGAAGATACATGAGCCTTTTTGAAAACCTGAAGTCTGCCCGGCCTTTCTTTGTAATTGCGGGTCCCTGTGTGGTAGAGAGTGAAGCCGTGATGCACCAATGTGCGGAGCGTTTATCGCAGGTATGCCGGCGGCTGGAATTGCCCCTTATCTTCAAGTCATCTTACAAAAAGGCAAACCGCAGCAGTGGGGATTCCTATACAGGTCCCGGAATCCTGGAGGGGCTGAAACTCTTGCACAACATAGGGCGGGACTACAATCTGCCAATCTTGAGCGATGTGCATGAAGTATGTGAGGTGGCTTCCGCAGCGGAAGTATGTGACATTCTGCAGATCCCGGCATTTCTGAGCCGGCAGACGGATTTGATAAGGGCAGCGGCGCTGTCGGGACGGATCGTGAACATCAAAAAAGGGCAATTTATGGCTCCTGAGGACATGCAATCTGCAGCACAAAAGGCCAGCGAAACCGGGAATGAAAAGATACTACTTACAGAGCGCGGGAGCAGCTTTGGCTATCACAATCTGGTAGTGGACTTCCGGGGCTTTGCCATCATGAAAGAATTTGGATATCCCATCATCTACGACCTTACGCACTCTTTACAGCTGCCATCCATCGGCAAGCGCAGCGGGGGAAATCCGGAATTTGCGCCGATGATGGCAAAAGCAGCACTGGCTACCGGAAAGGTGGACGGACTCTTTATAGAGTGCCATCCCGATCCCGCCAAAGGCCTGAGTGATGCATCCACCATGTTAGCTCTGGACAGCATGGAGAACCTGCTGCGGGATTGTGTGCGCATCTGCGAAAAGCTATAGGAGAGATTACTATGAATCCAATGATGAGGCCAAACAAGCGTCCCGTTCCCTGGGGAGAGATCAAGCTCCTGATTTTGGATTGTGATGGGGTATTGACAAACGGAAAGATCATATATGGTAGCGACGGCCAGGACATCAAGCAGTTCAATGCTGCGGATGGAATGGGCTTGATTCTGATAAGGGAAATCAGCACCCGCGTGGCTGTGGTGAGCGGCAGATCGTCTGAAGCACTTCAGCGGCGATGTCAAGATCTGAAGATCGAGCATCTGTATCAGGGTATAGACAATAAACTGGAGTGTGTTACAAAGCTCTTGGAGGAGCTGGGTCTTACTTTTGACAACGTGATTTATATGGGCGACGATTGGAATGATGTTCCCTGCATTCGCAGAGCGGCTTTGGGGGTGGTACCCGCCAATGCCTGGCCGGAAGTGCAAAAGACGGCGGATATGGTTACCGAACGCCGGGGCGGAGAAGGGGCGGTACGGGAATTGATCAACCTGATCCTGCACAAAAAAGGCGTGTATGACAGTGCGATAAGGAACTATCTGGAAAGCGTGGGCTGCAAATGATGAGAAGAGGCTTCAAAGCGCTGAAGCTGATTTATCCGCTCTTGCTTCTAGTTATCATCTGCTCGTGTTCAGAGGAGAGCCTGAATCAGAAAATTCCGGTATTGGAGCAGGGTGTGGCGGATGAGTATTCCGAGGGAGTACAGCTGGCGGAATATCGCAATGAACGCCTGGATTATATTATAGAAGCCAAAAGTATGGAGCGTTTTACGGATCGCCGAATGCTGTATGGATACATAGTAACCCTTACTTCCTATGACAAGGAAGGGCAGGTGAGCTCCGTGATCAAGGCGGATACCACCGTCGTGGACGATGCGCGGAATGTGGTGATTGCCAGCGGTAGCGTGAGTTTCAAGACCAAAGACGGGGACATCAAGACACAAAAGATGTATTGGGATCGCAATGTGGACGAGATCATTGTGCCCACTCAACTTACGCTGACGCGGATGGGGGACGCACTAAGGGGCGAAAACCTGCGCACAAATACCAAATTGAGCTTTGCGGAGATGAACACCGTGACTGCCGAAGGTTATTTTGATGAAGAAGATTTTGTGGATTGGTAGTCTGCTGTTGGTGTTGCTCTCTCTAAGCGCAGATGAGACAGAGCGGCAGAAATTCAAGCTGATCCATGCCGACCGCATGTATATGAGCAATGTGGAAACGGCGCAGATACTGGACCTCACGGGGAATGTTCATTTCTTTTATGGAGACACCGAGTTTAGGGGCAACAGGGCTTTGATCCTGGACACACAGAAGATTGCGCGGCTAACCGGCAATGTGGTGGTGCAAAACGATTCTCTGCATCTGGTGGCAGATTCTCTGGCTTACTATCGCATTCCGCAGGTATTGAACCTGGGGGGCAGGGTAAAGCTTACACAACGCACAAAAGACGGATTTGTGCGCCATATGGAGGGGGATCATGCCATCTACGACCAGGGGAAAGACACTTTCACGGTGTGGAGCCGTGTAAGGGCTTACGATCAGAAGGAAAATGCCAATGCAAAGTGTGGTTATGGATTTTGGGATCGTCCCAATGGCTATGCTTTCCTGATTGAAGAGCCGGAAGTGGTTACCGGGGTGGAGGATACTCTTATCATCAAAGCGGATAAAATGGAGCTTTACGAGGAGGAGGGCAAGTTGATCGCCACCTTCAATGTACGCACGGATAGCAAGGATTATCATGCCACCAGCGACTTTCTGATCTACTTTTCGGAGGAAGAGAAGGCGGTGTTTCTGGGAGAGCCAAAGTTTGAGAACAACTTCGCCACAGCGGAGGCCATCGAATTTCAGGTTTATTTCAAGGAGCAGGAGCTGACGCAGGTGGTTCTGGTGGATTCGTGTCTGGTGCAATTTGCTGCTGAAGAGAATGAGGAGCGCAACAACTGGGTGAGAGCGCAGGATATAGTGCTGAACTTTGCCGAGGGTAGGATACTGGATTTTAGCGCAGATGCCCGGGTATCGTATTACTTTCTTCAGGAAGAAGGCGAGAAGCAGGATTTTTTTATCAACGCTGCAGACGGGGATAGGCTGAAAGCTAAGTTTGATGAAGACAACAAGCTAAGGCTGATGGACATGGGAGGGAATATTCGGGGGACATACAGATTCAAGAATGATTCTTGACACAATTCACCTCTCCACTTAGATTATCACCATGGAATTGAATACTATAAAAGCACAGAATCTCGTGAAGGTATACGGCAAACGCACTGTGGTGAACGATCTCAGTCTGGAAATCCATCAGGGTGAGGTTGTGGGCATCCTGGGGCCGAACGGAGCCGGAAAGACCACCACATTTTATATGATAATCGGACTGGCAAAGCCCAATGGCGGCAAAGTATTGCTAAACGATGCGGACATCACTCACAAAGCCATGTACAAGCGTGCCCGGATGGGGATGGGTTATCTGGCTCAGGCGCCTTCGATCTTTGCCAAGCTGAGTGTGGAAGACAATGTGATGGCGATTCTGGAAACCCTGAACTTGTCCCGTAAGGAACGCAAGCAACGCCTGGGAGAGGCTTTGGAGGAGCTGAACCTCAGCAAACTGGCAAAGCAGAAAGCCTATACTCTCTCTGGGGGCGAGCGGCGAAAGCTGGAGATCACCAGAGCCTTGGTAACAAATCCAGCTTTCATCTTCATGGACGAGCCTTTTGCGGGAGTAGATCCCATTGCAGTAGCAGATATTCAGGATATCATCGGAAAACTGAGAGAAAAAAACATCGGAGTGATGATTACCGATCATAATGTAATTGAGACTTTGAAAATAGTGAACCGTGCTTATATTATCTACGAAGGTAAGATCATCGTATCGGGATCATCGATGGAATTGATCAACGATGAAGATGCAAAAAGACTGTATCTGGGAGAAAGGTTTACAATGAGCCCTTTTGAGCAACGACTATGAGCACCATAAATCAACACTTGTCTCTGAAACAAAAACAGGAGCTCGCCCTCAAGCCCAAGATGCTACAATCCCTCAGGATGCTTGCGTTACCCATTCTGGAGCTGGAGAGTTACATCAAGCAAGAGCTGGAGAGCAATCCCCTGCTGGAGCTAAGAGATGAGAAAGATGAAGAGGATTTGGTAGATAGCGATTATGAACAGGCTCCACCGGAATCAAATACTCCAATAGAGGATGTGGATGCTACGGACGAGGTGTCCAGCGCTGTTGCCGAAGCTCGCCAACTGACCGATATTTTGGATCAGTGGAATGAATACCATTCCGGTGGTGAGGGATACCGCAGCGAGGGCGACTCGGAGCAGGGCGATGCAATGATACGCTATGAGGGAGATGCCAAAGAAAAGTATCTGGAGCAGCTCTATCCTCTGAATCTGCCGGAGCATGAAGTGGATTTTATAACGGAGCTGGTGGATAGCTGCGATTCATACGGTTTTTTGCCCAAGGATTATCCCATATCCCGGGTTGCCGCACGGTTTAAGGTGAGTGCCCGCCGGGCGGAGGAGCTTCACGAAATCGTGCTGCATCTGAGCCCCAAGGGGATATCTGCGAGGGACATCTCGGAGTGCCTGGTGGCCCAATTGGATGCGGAGCAGAAGCATAATCCCATCATTTTGGGCATGGTCACATTTCAATTTGAGAATCTTATACATCGGCGCTTTCAGAAGATTGCGTCTTACTTCAATGTGTCTGAAGACACCATAATGACCTATCGGGATCAGATTTCGAAGCTGGATCCCAAACCCGGGCTAAGGATAATGCGGAACAGTGCGGCATACGTGTATCCGGATGTGACTTTGAAGCTGATCGACGGAGAGTATGTGGTTATTATTAACGATCACATTACGCCAAACATCATCATCAGTCCGCGCTATCGCAAGATGATCAACCGTGGCTACTTCGACAAGGAAACCACCTCCTATGTGCGGGAGCGGATCAATAGCGCCAAGTTCCTGATCAAATCCATCTATATGAGGATGCGCACTCTGGAACAGGTGTCGCTGTCCATCATCAAGCATCAGCACGATTTCTTTTATAATGGCAGCGGAGTAATGCAACCACTCACCTACAGTGCGATAGCGCAAGATCTGGGGAAGAGCGAATCGACCATCAGCCGTGTGGTGAAGCATAAATATGCTGAGACTCCCTACGGGGTTTTTGCATTCAAGGATTTCTTTACTTCCACGGCGGGACGGGACGATAACTACGAGAGCATCTCCAGGCACAAGGTAAAGAATTGCATTATCCGTCTGGTGGATTCCGAAGACAAGAAAAAGCCGCTTTCGGACAGGGCTTTGGTGGAAATCCTAAAAGGGGAAGGACTGAATATCTCGCGCCGCATCATCGCCAAGTATCGTGATGAGATGGGTATCTTGAACAGTAGATTAAGAAGAAAATAGAGGTTGTTTTGGGAAACTACAATGTAATAGTAATCGGCGGAGGTCCCGGAGGCTATGAAGCGGCCATTCGCCTCTCACAATATGGCATTAGCTGTCTGCTTATCGAAAAAGAACGCTTGGGCGGAGTGTGCTTGAACCGGGGTTGCATTCCTACGAAAGCACTGGTAAAAAGTGCCGAATTGTACCGGGAAATGCGTGAGGCGGAAGTATATGGCCTGCCTGCAACCGACATACACTTGGATTATGCGCAGGTGTTTGAACGCAAAAACAAGATCGTGGAACAACTGGTGGGCGGCATCGAATTTTTGTATCGGAAACGCAAGATTGCCCTGCATCACAGTGCAGTTACGGAAATCATCAAGCATCAGGATGCTTTCGAAGTAAAAACCGCAGATGATCAGAGCTTCAAATCAAAATTTGTGATAATTGCCACCGGCAGTACTGCCAAGAGCTTGCGCGGCATCACGATAGACGAGCAGGACATCATGAGTTCCACCGGCATCCTACAGATGGACAGCCTGCCTGAAAGCCTCGCAATAGTAGGCGGGGGTGTTATCGGTTGTGAATTTGCCTCCATCTATGCGGCTTTTGGCGTTAAAGTGAGCATCATAGAATTCCTGCCGCGTCTGGTAGCCTTGGAAGATGAAGAGATATCCAAACGCCTGGCCCTGGCGCTGAAGAAGAGCGGAATCAAAGTGATGACCAATACTGCGGTGCATAGCATAGAAAAAGACGGGAAGGAAATGCTCTTGAAACTAGGTAATGAGAGCGAATTGCGCGCCGAGAAAGTACTGCTTTCGGTGGGCAGGCTACCTTCGTATGACATTCAAAGTACAGGTTTTGACCTTAAAACAGATAAAGGAGCTATATCTATCGACGAATTGATGCGCACATCCGAACCCGGAATCTATGCCATCGGCGATGTGACGGCCAAGCTGCAATTGGCTCATACCGCCAGTAAACAGGGTTTGCTGGCAGCGGGACACATCGCACATCTGTTGAAAGGGACTACCGCTCGCACATGCGGTTTGGAATATGTGAATATTCCGCGTTGCACTTTCACCAATCCGGAAATTGGCTCAGTTGGCTACAATGAAGCTGATGCCAAAGAGAAATTCGGCGAGATCATCATCGGAAAATTCCCCTTCTCCGCCAGTGGGAAGGCCATGTCAATGTCTGCTACCCAGGGCTTTGTAAAGACTATCGCCAGAAAAGATAACGGCGAATTGGTGGGTATGCACATCATGGGTACTGGAGCCGCTGAGTTAATAGCTCAGGGCGCCATCATGATCTCAGGTCACATGACTGCAGAATCCATTGAGGATATCGTATTTGCCCATCCCACTCTTTCCGAGGCAATTATGGAATCCGTGGAAGATCTGCGCGAACTCTCCATTCACAAAATTTAACAGGAGGATCAACATGCAAATCACGATTACAGCACGCCATTTTGAACTGACAAAGGCGATCCGGGACTACGTGGAAAGTTCTTGCCTGAAACTAAAGAAGTACTTTGACCAGATTATCACCATCCACGTCACTCTGGCTTTGGAGAACAGCCGCAATCTCTGCGAGCTTTCTCTGCATGCCGGCAAATTTGGATTGCAGGCTACTGCAGAGGAGATGGATATGTACCTTTCCATCGACACATCTCTGGAAAAAATGGAAGCTCAGATAAAGAAACTGAAAGACCGTGTAACGGATCATCAGAAGCGGGCGTTGAAGGAGCAATTCAATGATTTCTCCCGCGCGTCAGACATACAAGTGAACAATCAGGATCACGCCCGTAAAACAATCAAAACCAAACGTGTGGTTACCGAACTGATGGAGATCCAGGAAGCCCTGGATAAGATGGACGCAAGTAAGGAAGATTTTTTCATCTTCAGAAACATCGAAACAGACCGCATCAATGTATTGGTTAAAAAGGACAACGAGAATTATAAGCTCTTTGAGCCTTAAAGCGTTTGCTGTGGCCGGCACATTGCCTTCCGCATAAAAGAATCCATTGGCCCCCTTCCTCTATTCCGAAGGGGGCATTAAAGAGAAAAGGATTATATGAAGGAAATCACAGTTCGAGAATTCTTTGATGCCAAGAAGAAGGATCTGGCTCTTTCCTTGGTTACAGAGCCGGAAACCCTCTCCAAGAAAGTGAGTTCGCCTCATGTGAACCGTCCGGGACTGGCCTTGGCCGGATATCTGGAAGTGTTTTCAGCAGAGCGCATTCAGGTCTTTGGCGAGACCGAGGTGCGCTATCTGCAATCCATGAAAGAAGAAGACCTCGTGTCCCGCGTGAGAGACATGTTCAAGACGGACATTCCCTGCATCATCATCAGTAAAGGTCTCACACTGCCCCCGGTGATAGAGTATCTGGCAAACGACCTCAATATTGCCCTGCTCTCCAGCCGGCTGTCCACCATCAATCTGATCCAGCATTTATCCCGCTATTTGCAGGATATCTTTGCCTTGGAAAAAACCATTCACGCTACATTGGTGGATGTGTTTGGACTGGGCATCATGCTCACCGGTAAAAGTGGTATCGGTAAGAGCGAATGCGCACTGGATCTGGTGCACAGGGGTCACAGTCTGGTGGGCGACGACCTCATCACGCTACGCTATTTGGATGAACAGCTTTATGGTCGTCCGGGGCGTGAGTTTGGACACTTCATGGAGATTCGTGGAGTGGGCTTTGTGAATGTGGAACGTATGTTTGGCATAGAGCGTACTCGCCGGCAAAAGACTATCGATTTGCAAATCGAGCTGATGCCATGGCAGGAAAACATGGATTACGAGCGTATCGGGCTGTCCAACAGTTATGCGGAGCATCTCGGGGTAAAGATTCCCATCATCTATCTGCCTGTATCTCCGGGGAAGAATGTATCTGTAATAGTAGAAGTGGCGGCGATGAATATGATCCTGAAGGGTGTTGGATACGATGCCGCTGAAGACTTCAACCGCAAAATCCACGACGAAATCCGCAAGAAAACCATGCAAAAGAAGATAGAAGATGATGAGAAAGACAGTGATAGTAAAGAATAAGCTTGGTTTACATGCCCGTCCATCTGCTCTCTTGGTACGTGCAGCCACAAAGTACCGTTCGGAATTTCACATCGAAAAAGATGGTACCCAGGTAAACGGTAAAAGCATCATGGGTGTGATGATGTTGGCGGCGGAATGTGGTAGTTCTTTGGAATTGATCGCCGATGGAGTGGATGAAGAATATCTGATAGACGAAATCTCGGAAATGATTTCCTCCGGTTTTGGAGAGTAGAATTATGAAGGAAGTTCGTGGGAACAGCCTTGCCAAGGGATTGGCTGCGGGAATAGCGGTATATATTGATCAGCGTGGGCTGGATGTGCCCCAGCATAAGATTCTACCAGAAGAAACCAAGGAAGAAGAGACTGTATATATTCAAGCTTGCGCAAAGGCAGCAGCAGAGATCAAAGAACATCTAGGCGCACATAGCCTGAATAAAAACGAGATGGAGATACTGAGCTCTCATCTGGATATCCTGGCCGATCCCGACATTCGGAAGAATATTCAAAACAAAATCCTGAAGGAATACAAAAACGCAGCTCTGGCGATCCAGGAAGCCTTTAGCGAGGCAATAGAATTTTTCAGCAGTATGCAAAACGAGATGTTCGCTCAGCGGGCTGCTGATTTTCGGGACGTTCGCAACCGCCTATTGCTGAAGATTCTGAAGCTGGAGAGCGATCCCTTTGCTAAGTTGGGACCAGAGACCATACCCATATTCCACGAGATTCATCCCAGTGAAGTAAGTCTTTTGAACAAAATGGGTGTACGGGCTTATGTCTGTGAAGTGGGCAGTATTACTTCACACTCAGCGATTTTAAGCCGTGCGCTCAGCATAGCTTGTGTGGGCGCTATTCCCGATCTGCGGGAGCATATTCACGAAGGAGACCATCTCATCATCGACGGCGAACTGGGTTTGGTGGTAAACGATCCGGATGATGAAGCCCTGGAGTTCTATGCCCAAAAAATGCAGATACTGGAATTGATCTCCCAAAAACAGAGATTACTACGCGAAGATCCCGCCATTACTCTGTCTGGACGAAACATCACCATGACCTTGAACATCGGGATTCCTGCGGAGATTGACCAAGTGAATGAGCTCAATGCTGATGGTGTGGGTTTGTTCAGAACCGAATTTCTCTTCCTCTCACGCAATGACCTTCCTTCGGAAGATGAACAATACGAGATTTATCACAGTTTGGCAACAAAGATTGCGCCCAAGATCCTTACCATCCGCACTTTCGATCTGGGTGGGGATAAACTCACCCATTCCATAGACAGCCCCAAAGAAGAGAATCCCTATTTGGGAAACCGCGGTATCCGTTTTTCTTTGGCACATCCGGAAGTGCTACGCACACAGCTTCGCGCCATTCTGCGTGCCTCGGTTTTGGGCAATATCCGCATCATGTTTCCCATGATCATCGACGTAGAGGACTTTTTGCAGGCCAAAAGAGAATTGAAGTCCTGTGCGGACGAGCTGTATGAACAGGGTGTAAAGTACGATTACGACATCCAGGTGGGCACCATGGTCGAGATTCCCTCGGCTGCGATCAGCTCCGAATCTCTGGCCCGGGAATGCGATTTCCTTTCCCTGGGCACAAATGATCTGGTGCAATATACTTTGGCGGTGGATCGTAATAACGACACAGTGAGTCGCTATTTTATTCAACACCATCCGGCTGTGCTCAAATTGATCCGGCTCACCATTGCAAGTGCCAACAAGTATAACCGTAGCATATCAGTGTGTGGTGAAATGGCATCGTTGAAGGAATATACTCCGTTGTTGATCGGTATGGGGATCAGCGAATTGAGCGTGAATCCATCTTCATTATACGATATCAAGCGCGTGGTGCGTAACTGTGACGAGCATCTGGATAATCTGGTGAAGAACTTCGATTTTTCCAAATCACTAAATGACATAGACAACCTGGTATATCATACATTAAAGAAATATTATGCGAAAAAAGGGGCCGATTTATGATCCGATTTGATCATCGTAATCTCTTGGCAAATCAGTTTCTTCCTGGTGCTATGCGCCCTTCTAGGGTCTTGGACTTCAGTGATAAAGTGCAAGAAGCAAAAGCAGAACTGAATGTAGTCCGCAAAGCCGGTATTCTGGGCTTTTACGATCTTCCGGAGCAAGACACAGGCCACATCAAAGCTTTTGTGCAAAAGCTGGATCCCGTGTTCGATACCATGGTGGTTTTGGGCATCGGGGGCAGCGCACTGGGCAATAAAGCCATCTATAACGCTTTGAAGACCGAAGCCGGATTGACGCGCAAAGTATTGGTTTACGACAATGCGGATCCGGTGTTTCTACATGAGATCCTGCAGCAGACTACTCTGGATAAGACCCTGTTCAACGTGATCACCAAAAGCGGTGGCACGGCGGAAACCATGAGCGCTTACATGATCCTGTTGGACATCCTGAAACGTAAGTATCCCCAGGACTTTCGCAAACGTATGATCATTACTACAGACAAAGAGAAAGGTTTCTTGCGCCGCATTGCTGATGATGAAGGCTACAGCACTTTCACGGTACCCGGTAATGTGGGAGGACGTTTCTCTGTGCTATCAGACGTGGGATTGCTTTCTTCTGCCTTTGCCGGAGTGGATATCGATGCCCTGCTGGCAGGAGCTGCGCAGATGAGGAACATCTGTGAAGAAACGGAGATTATGCACAATCCCGCTTTGCTAAACGGTCTCTTACATTTCCTGTATATGCGGGAAGGTAAGAACATCAGTGTGATGATGCCATACAGCAATTCACTGTACGACTTTGCCGATTGGTATCGTCAGCTCTGGGCAGAAAGTTTGGGCAAACGCTACGACCGGAAGGGGCGCGAAATATTTGTGGGACAAACTCCTGTGAAAGCATTGGGCACCACCGATCAGCATTCGCAGATCCAGCTCTATACCGAAGGACCAAACGACAAGGTGATCACATTCCTGAGTGTGGAGCACTTTGCGCACGATTACACTATCCCGAACCTTCATCCGGACTTGGAAGACATCAGTTATCTGGGTGGCAAGAAGTTGTCCGAACTGCTGAATGCCGAACGTTTGGCCACCGAAATTGCACTTTGCAAGGCCGGTAGACCAAATGCCAACCTGATCTTTCCCAAAATCGATGCAGAAAACATCGGTTCAGCCATCATGATGTACGAAATTCAAACCGTGTTTTGCGGCAAGCTCCTGAATATCAATCCATTGGATCAACCGGGAGTGGAAACCGGGAAGATTGCCACTTTTGCTTTGATGGGAAAGAACGGTTATGATAAAGAGCGAGAGGAAATCGCCAAATACACAAGATCATAAGTTTATCTCAGCCTGCTTTATTGCTACGCTGGAGAACTACATATATGGAGGATCTTTGAAACAAATAGCAAGTGTGCTGATAATGATCAGCATAATATCCGGAGCCCTTTGGGCTGCCGCATTCGAAGAGTTTAGCGCTCGTGCCGCCGCCATCCAGGATGATACAGCGGCTCAACACAAACTGGTACAGGAATACTTGTATAAAGCTCAGACCGTAGATGAACACCGTACTCTGCAAGACTTTTGGGCTACTTTTGATCCGGAAGCCTGCCAGAGTCATTATCAACGCCTGGCCCAAGCCAATCCCGCCAATCCGGATTATGCTTACCTGTCCATCCGCCTCTTGGAAGATAACAAAAAGGAAGCTTACACATTGGTGCAAAAGCACCCCAAATTCTACTGGGGATACAGGTTGGTAGCGCTCAGATTCACTCAGGACATTCAAGATTACAGCTATCTATATACAGATGATTACAATAAGGGTACCAAAATCATCGACAAGGGACTCAAGGAATTTCCCGAAGACGATTATCTGCTGCTGGCGCAAACCTACCGATACAGCTCCGAAGGTAAGCTCAACACCGCGCTTAGCTATCTGGAAAAATTGAAGGATGCCAATACCATTCAGAGCAACTACTCCTTTATCTACGATCTCTGTGTTCAATCCGGTAGTTCTGAAGTATATGGCAGCATGATAGATATCTTGATGGATTCCGCCATTGCCGCCGGGAAAATCGATGAAAAACAAGCGGAAGATTCCAAGGTGCTGTTTGTGCTTTCATTTATATATGACAGCGCAGGAATTGAAGCAATGGAACATTATATATCCGAAAATCCCGCTGTTACAGAGAATGGAGAGGTTCTGAAATATCTGGCAGATTCATATTTTGAAAATGAAGACCCTCAGCAGGCTCTGGAGTATTTGCGTATGGCTATCGAGCTTGGAGCACTGCAGTATCCGGAAATGATCAATTCTCCTCAGTATTCGTATTTCGAAAGCAATCCGGAATGGAATAACCTCCTCACTCAGGCAAAGAACACTTATGATGCCGAAGCTCCCCAGCGGGAGGCTGCTTTGCTGCAAAGCAGGAGAGTAAAACCCGCAACCCAATGGGAATTGAAAGATATCAATGGCATTATTCACAAGTCCGATGATCTGCGCGGGCAGGTGATTATCCTGGATTTCTGGGCTCAGTGGTGCGGTCCCTGCAAGATGACGATGCCGGCTTTGAGCAATTGGGTGCAAACTAAAATGCCCGAAGGTGTGAAGGTTTATTCCGTAAACGTGATGGATAACGATTACGACAGAGCCATAGCGTATTTTCGCGACAATGAATTTGCCATGGAATACTTGGAGGGAACCGATTCTCTGGCCGCAGAGTATGGTGTAGAGGCAATTCCGCACATTGTGGTGATAGATAAACAAGGCAATATCGCCTGGGAGCAGGTGGGCTTTTCTTTCGATCTGGAAGAAAAACTGAGTTTCTGGGCAGACTATCTGTGCGCTGAATAATGGACGAAATTAATAAGGACTATCGGAATTGCTTTGTTTGTGGCAAGGATAATCCCATAGGCCTGAAGGTGGATTTCAGCTATGACGAAATGGGCTCTGCCAAAGCCGTCCTAAAGCTCTCGGAGCTGTATGAAGGCTATCCCAATGTGATCCACGGCGGCATCATCTCCACCCTTATGGATGAAGTGATGGCAAAGGCTGTGATTCACTCCGGCAAACTCGCCTACACAGCCAAGCTGAATATCAGCTATCGCAAAGCTCTGTCCCCGGATACAGAGATTACACTGTGGGGCAGGATTGTATCTGCTAAATCCAGAACCATCCGCACTGAAGCCAGAATATACGATTTCTCCGCCACTTATGCAGAAGCGGAGGCAGTATTTGTGGTAGCCAAAGAACATTGAAAGCCTTTCGCCATATCTTCACTCCTCAGGAACAAAAGCTACTTTTGGTGCTTTCGATTTTTATCCTCGTGGGCAGCATACTCAATCTCTTTGGCTACAAGGGAAAAGAGGATTTGAAGCAGCAGGCGGCAGACAGCCTCGAAGCAGCTCTGCAAGAAGACGAAGAAATGATGCTGGATCTGCGGTTTGCCAGCATGGAAGAGCTGATGTGCCTACCGGGTATTGGGGAAAAGCGTGCCCAGGATATCCTGAACTATCGTGAAACCAATCCCTTCACGTCCATGAATCAAATAATGCTGGTGAAAGGTATCGGAGTAAAAACCTATCGCCGCATTCTGCCCTATCTGATCGCTTTTGGCGATAGCACTGCAGCAGATGAATCCTCCAGCCGGGCATTATCCTCCAAGGCCAACCGTAGCAATATCGTAAACATCAATACTGCAGGCCAGGAGGAACTATGCACTTTGATGCGGATAGGCCCATCCCGCGCTGAAGCAATCATTAAATACCGGGAGCAAAATGGTCTCTTCAATACTATAGAAGATCTTTTGCAGGTAAAAGGCATTGGTACCAAAACTTTGGAGTTGAACCGCAAGCGCATCAGTCTCTAGTGACTCGTCAGCATGAATGTTGTTATGCTACTGGGCTGCAAACTCCAAGTAGATTCAGAAGCTTCATTCCTCTTTGGGTTATCGATACTTGAACCAGATATTATCGGGTTATCATCGGGTGAGCACAGGATGATAACACCTTGATATCAGCTTCAATACTGGATCAAACAAAGGGTATGAGGAGCGATACAATTCAAATGCTCCATTCGGTTGCTGGGGGTAAACAATAGCTTCTGCATAAAGAACTTGACAGATATTCCTGCCTTACAACCTATTGCAAAGCTACTGTAAAAAGAGCTGAAATCAAGGATTTGACTATGAAAGAAGGATTTATTCCAAACAACGAATATACATCGATCTTCTTTTCCGACAATGCGGAAGGGATGACGAGTGACATAAAAAACCGGTTTTTGAACCATCTGGAATACTCATTGATCAAAGACAACACCACTGTGGAAGCCTGGGATGTGTATTATGCTTTGGGTATTACCCTAAGAGACCGCCTCATAGAGCGCTGGCTACGTACCCAATATGAATACCGCAAGCGAGACGTTAAAAAGGTCTATTATCTCTCCATGGAGTTTCTCATCGGCAGGTTGCTGGGCAATAGCCTGATCAATCTGGATCTGTACAACGAGACCTATGACATGCTGAAAGAAATGGGGCATTCGCTGGAAGACATCGCTGAGCTGGAGCCGGACATGGGCTTGGGCAATGGAGGCCTGGGGCGTTTGGCAGCTTGCTTTATGGATTCTCTTGCCACTCTGGCATACCCCGGTTATGGGTATGGCATACGCTACGAATTTGGCATTTTCCGCCAGGAGATTCGTAATGGATATCAAAGCGAAGTGCCGGATCACTGGCGCAAAAAGGGCTGTCCCTGGGAGATTAAGCGCCCGGAGATCAGCTATCGTGTACGCTTTGGCGGCAAAGTAAAACAGACCGAAAACAACGGAGAGGGACTGATTTACTCTTGGACGGATACCAAAGACGTGATGGCAGTTGCCTGGGATGTACCTATTCCGGGCTATAAAGTGGACAACGTAAACAATCTCCGCCTTTGGGAAGCTACTGCTACAGACGAATTTGACTTTGAATACTTCAACAACGGCGACTATGTGAAAGCCGTGGAGCAGAAAAACATCAGCGAAAACATCAGTAAGGTCTTGTACCCAAACGACAATATACACTTGGGCAAGGTGTTGCGCTTGAAGCAGGAGTATTTCTTTGTATCGGCCACTCTGCAGGATATATTGTACTGGTGGAAACAGGATCACGACGGCTTTTCCAGCTTTGCAAATAAAATCTGTATCCAACTGAACGATACCCATCCCGCCCTGGCAATTCCAGAACTGATGCGCATCTTTATCGATGTGGAGCGCATGAGCTTTGCCAAAGCCTGGGATATCACCAAAGCTGTATTTTCCTACACTAATCACACAGTGTTACCGGAAGCATTGGAGCGATGGGGCGTAGCACTGTTTGAAGAACTGTTGCCCCGCCACCTGATAATCATTTATCAGATCAATGATCTTATCATGAAAGAGGTTGGTAAGCTATATCCCGGAAACATCATAAAGATGCGCAGCACATCCATCATCGAAGAAGGTCTGGAAAAGAACATACGCATGGCCCAACTCTGCATTCACGGCTCTCATGCGGTGAACGGAGTGGCAAAGCTGCACACCGAGATTTTGAAGAAAAGAGTCTTTGCAGATTTTGATGAATTGTATCCCGGAAAGATCCAGAACAAAACCAATGGAATCACTCCCCGCTTATGGCTGCTTATCTGCAATCCACTGCTCTCCAGCTTGATATCCGAACACATCGGCTCTGCCTGGACCCGGGATTTGCGATTGTTGAGAGGTTTGGAGGAGTATCTGGACGATCCCTACTTCAAGGACAGCTTCTTTGAGATAAAAGAGATCAACAAAAAGCGGCTTTCCCGTCATATCTACAGAGTCACCGGTGTCCGGGTACGCACCGAAAGCATCTTCGATGTGCAGATCAAGCGTTTGCACGAGTATAAACGCCAGTTGCTCAATGTGATGGCGACCATTGCCCGGTACTATCGCATTAAGGACAATCCCGAAGCGGAATTTGTACCCCGCACGGTGATATTCTCCGGTAAAGCGGCTCCCGGTTACTTTCTGGCCAAACGTCTAATAAAGCTGATCAATAATCTGGGTGATATCATCAACAAGGATCCGGATGTAAGAGACCGCCTGAAAGTAGTGTTTCTGCCAAATTACTGTGTGTCCCTGGCTGAGAAAATCATCCCCGCGGCTGATCTTTCAGAACAAATCTCAACCGCTGGTTATGAAGCCAGCGGAACCGGAAACATGAAATTCGCCCTGAACGGTGCGCTTACCATAGGTACACTGGACGGAGCAAATGTGGAAATGGCAGAGGAGATCGGCAGCGAAAACATGTTTATCTTTGGGCACAAAGCTATAGAGGTATCTCAAATAAAAAACTCCTGCTACAATCCTTTGCATTACTACCAAAACGACCCCGAATTGAAGCGGGTAGTGGATTCTCTGATGGATGACAGTTGGTGTCCAAACGAGCCTGGCATCTTTGTGCCTATCTTCGATTCACTGATTAGCGGCGGCGATCCCTATCTGAACATGGCGGATTTCCGCGCCTATGTGGATACATCCGCCAGAGTTGACGAACTATATACCAAGCGTGACGAATGGGTGCAGAAGGCTATACTGAATATCGCCCGCATCGGCAAATTCTCCAGCGACAGAGCGATCAAAGAATATGCCGACGAGATCTGGAACATTCAGCCGCTTGTATTAAACTTGAACGCGTGATCTCCTGCATTTTCACCTTTGCTTTTCTGCTCATATACGGCTGTCTCGGCTCTCAAGTGGTGATCAATGAAGTATGTTACGATCCTGAGGGGGCAGATAGCGGCAAGGAATGGATCGAGCTCTACAATCCCGGTACTGAAACCGTAGATCTAACCGGTGCCAGGATTTATAGTTGCGGCACATCCTGGATCCAACAATTCGAATTTCCCTATTTCCTGTTACGCCCAGGCTATATGGTGATGATCGGAGGAACGGGTATGGGAAATGCTCAGTTCTATGCCAATCTCAACTTTCAAAATGGTGGCAGCGCTAGCGACGGAATCCGCTTTGTAAATTCCGACAGCACCTACACGGATACTATTATCTACGATGAACCAAACACAAATCTACTCACAGACGACTATGGCACAGAGGCTTACAGCTTTGCTCCGGACGCTCCGGAAGGTTGCTCTCTGGCGCGGGTGGTGGATGGCAGGGATAGCAATATGTGTGGCAACGACTTTCGGATTGAGCAGAATCCCACCCCCAATCTACACAATCATGTCTACACTGATCTAGCTCTCTATGGGCCTTCCTATGAACCGGGGGAGTCTTTCCGTCAGTTTAGTATCGGTGTGCGAAACCTGGGTCCGTATCCCAGCCCTTACAATGCACTGTTTACCGCGTATTATGGAGAGCAAGCCTTTCATCAGGAAGAGCTTCCGCCCCTGGCACTGGGAGACAGCATCAGGCTTAGCTTTATCCTGCCGGAAGATGTGGAATTGATGTATCTGTTTCTGGAACATCAAAACGATCTTGATACAGATAATAACCTCATGCACTACAGCGTATTGGGGCAATTTGCAGAAGCTCCGCACTTGAACGAGGTGTTTCCTGCTCCACTCCCAGGGAAACAAGAATGGATAGAGCTGTATGCCCCAGCTTCCTCTGCAAAGGGAAGCTACCAAATCCATGATGCATCTGGAGCAAGCATTAGTTTCAATTTACCGGATGTACCGGGCTACTTCGTGCTGTGCTCCGATCCCGCAAGCTTTCTGGAAGAATATCCCCAATGTCCCTCTGCTCTGGTGCTGCAGGCACAATCCTGGACTCAGCTGAATAATGACGGGGATGCCCTATACCTCTGGGATGAATTCGCTTTGCTGGATTCAATGGCCTATGTTTCCAGCACCGCGGAGATGTCTTTTCAACGAGTTTTACAGGATACAGAAGTCATGTGGCGCCTGGGTGAACCCAGCCCCTGTGCAGAGAATTTCCACACAAGTCAGGACCTCCCGCAGCATAATGAGTACCTGAAAATCTTCGGATCTCCCTGTGATGTCCGCAATGGTGAGGTGCTAAACATCAGTTACAATATGCCGGTAGTCTCAAACCGCGTGAATTGCAGCATTTGGGATATGAATGGACGCAAGGTAATCAGCCTGGCGGACAATCTGCAAATTGCGGATCGCGGAGTCCTATGTTGGGATGGGAAGAAAAGCGGTGGTAGCTACGCTCCGCGTGGTCTATATCTGGTTTTGTGGGAGTCTCAATCTACTGATGGCGGGAAAGTGTATCGTCGCCAAAAGAGTATCGTGATCAAATAGCCTCAGGATCTTCTGCCAGCCAGGTGAAGCAGCATTTTTTCATTTCCTTTTGTTTCAGAATGTAGCCGCATAAGTCTTCGGCTATCTTTTCGTTGCGGGAATGCTCCACCATCACCAGTCCCTTGGGTTTCAGCATCTTACGCTCAAATATGGTCTGCAGAGAGGGATTGATCAGGTTTTTATCGTAGGGCGGATCCAGAAAGATCACATCGTAGCTGCTCTCACAATCCTTAAGAAAGGCTTCGGCACGTTTGCGATACACGTGACACCGATCTGTGCAGGAAAGCGTAGAGATATTATTCAAAATGGTTCCGATAGCGGCATTGGCAAATTCCACAAAATCGATCCAGGCGGCTCCGCGCGAGAGCGCTTCCAACCCAAAAGCTCCGGTACCGGCAAAGAGATCCAGCACTTTCTTGCCCTTAAAATCCTGATAGGTGCCAAAGATCATTTCGCGGTTAAAATCGGTAGTGGGACGTGTGCTTCTTCCGGGAACAGATTGCAAGTTACGCTTCTTGTGGATTCCGGCAATAATGCGGATCATGCCTGTTACCTACGTTTGTCCAGCCCCGGTACTTTTATCTCCAACTGCACCGGTTGAGCTTCATAGCGCGGGCAGGAAAGCAGCTGTACGGTATCCAATTGTTTGCATTTGTGAAGGCATTTTTCGCAGATGCTGTTGCATTTTTGGGGCTCTTTTGGCATTGCTTATTTCTGTTGGCTTTGCATATCCACAAACAGGCTGATCATGTCCGACAGGCGGATATCTCGGAGCGACTGGGATTTGTCCCAGCGGGAAAGCAGCGCTATCAACAGATCGCTCACAGTGAGATCGCCATAGCTTTCGGAACCGTTTATCAGGTTCAATTGCGCCTGCTGTTCGATTTCACGTAAAACCTCGTCCAGAGTGTCCAATTCTGATTCCTCGGCCAGGACTTCTTCTTCGTCAAATACGATCTCGGTATCCTGCATGCCTTCATTGAGCTTTTCTACCGCACGGAACATATTGTCAAAACCCTGGTGGCTCAAGATCTTCAAATAGGCCAGTTCTTCGGGAGTAAAGAGCTTTTCTATGCGGGGATCATAGCGATTTGAAGGATCATTCAGAATGCGGGCATGCAAGGCCTCGATCTTTTCCCGGATGGCAGGAGAAGAATCATTTTGGGCGATAAGTTCGTAAGTGGCAAGCGCATCGAAGAACTGGTTCTGCTCTTCGAAAAGCTTTGCCAGCGTAACGGTAGGGGTCCACCCCGATCCTGTTGTTTTCATTGTATTACTCCCAAGATTTCAGAATTTAGAAGACATAAAAAGCTAATGCCATTTTGTGTCAACTGCTTTTGTTTGTAACCCTTTCTTTGCTTTTACTTAACCGGAGCAGAGCTTCTTACTTAGCCTCTCTATCCGCTTTTCGATGTCTGCCAGCGCCTTGTGATTCTGCAGAAAGCGCCCCCGCTCCAAAGCCAGTGCTCTTTGGCTGTACTGCATTGCCTTATGATAACTCTTCTGCTTTTCCAGGATTTTTGCCGCTTCCACGAGGGCAGGAGCATAGTCCAAAGAGGCGGCTATCTCAAAGGCAGCCAGTGCATCATCCATCTCTTTGGCCCTTTTGTAGATCATGGCCAGATCATGCGCAATATCGGCAGTCACTTCACCGTGCGAGAGCAGATCCACCAATATCCGCCGGGCTGTTTCATTCTGTCCCTGGCTTTGATACAGCCGGGCAAGAGCATGATAATCTACCCGGATATCCATCCCGTCTTTAGGAGGATACTTGCAGCTATCGCAGATCAGGGCAAAGAGTGCGGCACTGTGCAGTATATCATGGTGATTGTGCACAAATACTCTGCGGATGCTCTCCGCATCTCCTGTAGTGAGGAAGTTAAAATAGGTCTGAGGTACGTCGCTCCCGCTGATGTCCAGTTCCTTGTCCCGGATATGCCCCAGGATGTAGAATTCAATGGTTTCCAGTGCGCAACTGGGAAGCTTGCGTTTCCACAATCTGCGGGCAATATGCAGCAAGTCCAGATGCTCCATCCCACGCAGGTCCAGCCAGATCTGATGATACAACAGGCGTGCTTCCAGCACCGGCACATCAAAGCTTTTACCATTGAAGGTGATGAGTAGGCTGCGTTCTTGCATCAATTCCTGCAGCCGTTCAAAACTGTGTTCCTCCGCATCGGGATCAGGCAGAAATATCTGCTCCACCCAAAATTCGCCTGCTTCAAAATAGCCCAGGCCAATCATGAAGGCCAAGGTACCACTGCGCCCCAAACCGGTAGTTTCCAGATCCAGCACCAGGATGTCTTCGGGTCTATAATCTGTTTCTGTGTCGATATCTGCCCAAGTCCGGATTACATCCGGAATCCCTTGGGGAAACAGCGGCAGCTCTTCGATTCTGGTTTTGCCGGGATAGCTTTGACGGGTATAGAATACCGGATCATCATTGTGAGCGGAAAAGTGCCCCTCAATGGTCTTTTTGAGGCTCTCCCGCAGTAGTTCCTTGATCTCTATGCCATAGAGATCACGATCCTTATCCATATCCATTGCTTTTCCCCATGTAAAACAAAGGGGCGAAAGAGTATTCGCCCCTATATTATGAAGCGTAGGACGCTTAGACTATGTGGCCCTTGCCTACGCCACGTACTTTGCATCCCAGCCCTTTGTATTTGTTTATGGTTACATCGTCCAGGAAGTTCGAGCAATCTACGATCAGCGGACGGGTCTTGCACATGTCCACCAAGTCTTTGGGTTCCATATCCTTGTATTGATTGTGCCCAACGGCAAAGATCACTACTTCGCTGCCTTCCAGGATTTCTGGGAGGTCTTTCTCCACCGTTACTTCTTCCAGTTCATCCCAGTGTTCCACATAGGGATCGTGAGTGCGAACGTGGGCGAGGTCTTTCCGCAAGAACTCAACCAGAGTCTTGGAAGGACTGTGCCGCGTGTCACCAACGTTTTCCAGGTAAGATACGCCGAGTACTGTGATCCGCAGATTCTTCACATCTTCTACTTCACGTTTGATGATCTCGATGGTATGCAAGGGCATGGTATCATTGATGTTTACGCTGTTGATTGCCATCGAAAGCCGGCCTTTCACACCAAAGAGAGCGCTCATGGCCCAATTTGCCAATACGGGATCCTTTGTGAGGCAGTATCCGCCCACGCCCAAAGATGGACGCAAGAGATTGTCGTGAGTGCCTTTGCGTTTGCGGATGGCATCACGCACTTTGAAGATGTCCACGCCAATCTGCTCGGCAAAACGCGCCCATTCCAATGTAAGGGCGATGTTGGTGGCACGATAACTGTTTTCCATGGTTTTGGCCAATTCACTGGCATTGGTACTGTCGAGCTGAGTCAAAGGATAATCCTCTACATTCAGCACATTGCTCAGAAATTCCCGGCAGAGTTCAATACTCTTTTGATTCACACCGGAAAACACACGCCAGAAATCGCGGATGGAAGATACATACTTGCTTCCCGGCATCACACGCTCATAGGAATGCGCTACCAGTGGCGGATTCTGTGTGATGTCGATGCCGCGCTTGGTAAATTCTTCTTCCAGAATGGGCTTTACCACTTTCTGACAGGTTCCCGGAGGTACTGTGGTTTCCACCAAAACCAGGCATTCGGGATTGATGTGCTGACCCAGCATGCGGATGCCTTCACGGAAAGCAGTGATGTCACAATATCCCTTTTCTGCCTCGCCAAATGCGGGCTTGGTGGCGTCCAACTGGATATCCACCACTACAACGTCCACCAAGCTGTACACGCTGTCTTCGCTGGTGGCACGGAAATTCTTCTTCTCCACTACGGTGCGATGGAAGATTTCGGGAACTTCCGGATCGGAGGAGCTAACGGGAGGTACGCCGGTATTGATTACAGGTACTTTCCAAAACGACCGCTTGGATGCACGCTGATGCCCGTGGACAAAATAAACTGGATTGCCGTCTTTATCTTCGGCATCGGCCACAACGGAGGCCATCACACAACCAACAAAACCCAAGCCCTGCACTGCTACAATCTTTCTGCCCTTGGCGCGCTGTTCCTTGGTGATTTGCAACAAAAGATTTCGTTCCTGTTCGTTTTCCTGCTCGGTGGGAAGAGGATACTCCCTACCATCTGGAGCAATTGATACTTTTAACATATTTCCGTTTTCTCCATGAGATCCTTTTTTCTAATGCTAACATTTAAGATTTTTGTGAGGCACCTGCTGTCAAGCAGTTTCTGGGCAAAAAATCACGATTTGTTGAAAATCAGCTACAACAAAGTAAATTACCGGGCCTCCGCGGGAATGCAATGAGTTTATCAAGAGGATTGCAGACGTCCTCGTCTGCATAAGTTGCGGAGCCAGTTTTGACACAGCGAAACGAAGCGAAGCGATATTGTGGAAGCGTCGTCTCGACGCTTTTTCAAAAATATGCAGCTACAAGCCGCATCCACTATCGGTACGCAGCACCGCCCATCATTCAT